>CAZLDE010000006.1:0-23135 GCA_964558215.1 uncultured Thermoplasmatales archaeon | reverse complement strand
CGGTTGTTGCTGATGGTGATGAGTATCTGATACGGGTCAGTGCGACTGATGAAGCTAGTAACACTGGTTCGGATACCTCTGATAATCTATTTTCTATAAATAACCACATCAACTATCCTCCGGGAAACCTTCAGATCCAAGGCCCCTCTATTGGTGGAAATGGAATTTTCTTCACCTTCACCGCCAATGCCACCGACCCTGAAGGGGAATCTATTTATTACAAATGGGACTGGGATGATGGGAACGTTACCGACTGGTACGGTCCTTTTAATTCCAGTGAGCCTATGACGATGACCTATTCATGGGCAAGTGATGGGGAGTATAACATCCGGATAAAGGCACAGGATGCTGCTGGAAGTGAAAGCAACTGGTCAGCGGTCCATCCAATTTTGATTGCAGAGCACATCAACTTTTCAAATGTGCAGCTTGGTCATATCTACTTCAAACTCTTCTCGTTTAACAGATCGTTTATTTTCTCAGATTTCCTAAAACAACTCAGTGTCGTCATCATTCTTACCAGTCATCCCCTGGAACTGGAAGCATATGCCACAGAGTATGTTGCTTCAGTCAGGTTCCAGGCTGAAAATCAAATGCAATTGGAGACCATGGAAGTGATCGATGATGACGGATCTGATGGTTTTAACTGTGTTATGAATGTTACTCGCGGAGTGTACGTCCTCAATATAACTGCGTATGATCAGAATGGAGCCATTATAGACCATTACAGTCTCTTCACTGTCTTTTTCATTCGCATCGGTCGATATGCTACTGGACCTGGGCCGACATACCTCCATAACCTACGGACCCGAACAGCAAATCTGAGGTTACGTCACTAGATCACTACGATATCCTCTCTTGCAGTTACCTAAGAACTAATAGGATTAACCCCAAAAATTAATAAGCATAAAGATCCTTGACAATAGACAAGGAATAAGTGAAAAAAAAATTTGAGATGAAAAAAAGAGGGATTGAATGATGAAAAAATATATACACATTATGATATGTGTAGGAATGCTGTTGACAACATTCTCAGCTATTGGTATTCCTAATGTTTCTGCCCAGCCACCTGCAGAACCAAGTCAGCCGGTGCCTTTTCCGGAATCAAGTGGGGTCACTGTTTTTGTTGACCTGGAATGGACCTGTGGTGCGGAGAATCTCACCTACGATATCTATTTTGGAACGGAAAACCCACCACCGCTCGTTATAACAAATCAATCAGAACCAATCTATGAACCGGATCGACTCATGTTAAACACCACCTATTACTGGCAGATTGTTGCTCATAATGATCTGCAAGAATCCACGTCTGGTCCGATTTGGAGTTTCACCACGGCAGGAAACCAGCCTCCCTTTAAACCAGTGGTTCTTGATGGACCTACTAACGCGGGACGAAACATACCCTTAGAATTTGCGACCGTTGCTGCGGACCCTGAGGGAGAGGATGTGTATTATCAATGGGATTGGGGCGATGGGAATCTCAGTGAGTGGTATGGTCCTTATGGATTTGGTGACCATGCAACAGCCACCTATCAATGGACACAAAACGGCACCTATGACATCAAGGTACGAGCAAAGGACGGACAGGAAAAAATAAGCGGTTGGTCTACCGTCTATGAGATTACTATAGCGGCCCAGCTCCAGTTGGATAACTGTAAACCGGGGTATCTGTACTTCAGATTCTTCACCTTCACTAAAACCTATGGATATATCTATTCACTTGACTTGCTTGATATGTCTCTTATCATCACGACCGGTGGGATGACGGTTGATGCAACAGGCTCAGATGCAGTTGATACTGTTATCTTTGAGATGAAGAATCGGTTTATTGAGGACCAAAAATGGAATGCAAACTACTCAAACAGCACCGGGAGCTTCTTCGAGGGATTCTTTATCTTATCTGATGGTCTCTATGAGACGACCGCCTATGCCTATGATTCCAGTGGCCGTTTGATTGATAAAGCATCGCGGATGTATGTCATTTATTATGAATGGAAATTTGTCATCATAAAACAACTCCTGGGCATACAAACGATCTAAAGAACAGGAACCGTCCGATATCTCTGATGCAAATCCAATCTTTGATAGGAGATTGATTTGCCTTTTTTTCTTTTTTTTTCTTCCATCTTCAGAAAGTTTTCTCATGAAGTATCTTCTGGTAGAGATGTATGCTTATATACTCTTGTTCCATTCTTTTTTTTATAGTAAAAAGGGGAGTTGTGAATGGAAGAAATGAAAATCACGATGATCGAAATCGAAAAGCCGGTTGACATGAATTTCATTTTAGGGCAAACCCATTTCATCAAAACTGTTGAGGATCTTTATGAGGCGATGAAGAACGTCACACCGAATGGAAAATTCGGGATTGCTTTCTGTGAGGCGAGTGGTGCATGTAAAATCAGGACTGAAGGAAACGATGACGCCCTTAGAAAACTCGCTGAGAAAAACGCAAAAGCTATCGGTGCTGGCCATACCTTTATTATTTTT
This sequence comes from uncultured Thermoplasmatales archaeon, assembly GCA_964558215.1. GTDB lineage: Archaea > Thermoplasmatota > E2 > DHVEG-1 > DHVEG-1 > SM1-50. The sequence goes on along the minus strand of CAZLDE010000006.1, from coordinate 20,651 downwards.
ATGAAGGATTGCTTTCCTCTCAACGTGCTGAACACCATAAAAAATGTGCCAGAGGTCTGCTCCATATTTTGTGCAACAGCAAACCTGACAAAAGTTATTATCGCAGAAGCAAAACAAGGCAATGAAACCGGCAGAGGCATCCTTGGTGTCATTGATGGAGTTATCCCAAAGGGTACGGAGGATGCAGAGGAACTGACCTGGCGAAAGAACTTTTTACGTCAAATCGGCTACAAACTCTAAGCTAATGCCCGTGTTTACCAACAAGGGGGACGAATACACATCCCCCCAGCTGATGCAGGGTTGTTTTTCCATGGTGTTTTTCAATCAAGGTTAATTCGCAATATAAATCACCTACGGGGACAAGCAGTTTTCCTGGGTCTTCCAACTGATCTAGCAACGGCTGAGGGACCGAAGGTGCTGCACAGGTGACATAGACCCGATCATATGGTTGATAGGTGGGCAGACCACAGGAACCATCTCCAATTTCTACAATCACATTTCCACAGCCGGTGTTCTGAAGGTTCTCTTTGGCTTGATATGCCAAAGACGCAAATCGCTCGATAGTAAAGACTTTTCCTTTCTCACCGACAAGCTGGGAGACGATTGCAGCATGATAGCCTGACCCAGTACCAATCTCTAAAATCTTCTGTCCTTTTTTGATGTCCAATGCTTCGCACATAATCGCAACCATATGGGGTGCGGATATCGTTTGACCATTGCCAATATCAAGTGGTGTATCCACATAGGCATAGGATTTTAACGACGCAGGGACGAACGCTTCCCTTGGTATAGCAAGGAACCCCTGTTTTACCGCATCTGTTTTGATATAGCCCTGGTTCAGTAGATTTGAGACTAACCGTTGCCTATCCTGTTCAGACATATGTCAGTATTTGGAAAATTGTTTGGTATATATATCCCCTCGTACCATCTTATTTTTATACCAAGACGATATTCTTAGCAGTCTATCATGAACAAACGTGCAGTTATTGCTCTTGGTGGTAACGCTTTAATCAAAAAAGGGCAGAAAGGAACCATTTATGAACAGTTCGCAAACACTCGAGAGAGCTGCCGTTCTATTGTAAAAATGATACAAGATGGCTGGGATGTCGTCATCACCCATGGAAACGGTCCTCAGGTAGGAGCTCTTGTTCTTCAAAATCAAAAAGCAAAAGATATCACACCTGAGATGCCTCTTGGTATCTGTGTTGCTGAAAGCGAAGGTTTAATCGGCTATATGGTCCAGCAGTGCCTATTAAATGCATTGAAAAGGGAACATATCGAAAAAGCAGTGATTGCATTGATCACACAGGTTATTGTTAATCCTGATGATCCCTCATTGAAGAATCCAACGAAACCGATCGGTCCCTATTATTCAGAGGAGGAATCATTTGAAATGCTCAAACAGGGCTATCATATGACCAAACAACCACGCGGATGGCGCATGGTCGTTCCGTCTCCCGATCCCCTCCATATTGTAGAAGGAGAGATCATACGCAAAATGCTTGATGACGATATCATCGTGATTGCCTCTGGTGGCGGAGGCATGCCGGTAATCGAAAAAGAAGGCTGGGGCCTTGATGGTTTAGAGGCGGTAGTCGATAAGGATTTAGCTGCTGAACGACTCGCTGAAGCAGTTGATGCCCAAGTGTTACTGATCCTTACCGATGTAGAAAAAGTCTTCCTCCATTATAATACACTCCAACAACAGCCCTTGGACAAAGTAACATACAACCAATTGAAGGAATATTACCTTTCAGGTCATTTTCCCCCGGGAAATATGGGGCCTAAGATTCTTGCTGCCCTCCGATTCCTGGAATTCGGTGGTGAACGAGTAGTCATCTCAAACATTGAGCAAGGATGGGAGGCGCTCCAGGGAAAAACAGGAACGTTGATAGTCCGTGAATAGATTTTTATTCAAACGTGTTTTTTATATGCTTCTTGTGCATTCAGATTCGGTACATCCATGGATACGTCAATAGAGCAGCAGATCAAAGCAATTGAAGATGAGATTTTCAAAACTCAGAAGAACAAGGCAACAGAACATCATATCGGCCGGTTAAAGGCAAAGATAGCACGGTTACGGGAACTTGGTGAGAAACGAAAAAGTGCTGGAGCGAAAGGCAAGGGTTTCTCAATCAAAAAAACCGGTGACGTGACTGTCGGCATTGTTGGTTTTCCCAGTGTGGGGAAAAGCACATTGTTAAACCAACTCACCGCGGCGGAAAGCAAGGTTGGTGACTATGATTTCACGACACTGGAAACCATCCCGGGGATGATGAAGTACAAGGGTGCAGAGATCCAAATCCTTGATTTACCCGGTCTTATTGTTGGGGCATCCAAGGGACGAGGACGAGGCCGGGAGGTTATCTCTGCTGTGAGAAGTGTTGACCTGCTCCTCCTTATGATTGATACATTTGATATACAACAACTTGATTTAATCGAACAGGAGCTCCATATCGCCGGAGTGCGACTCAATCAGAAAAAACCTGATGTTGTCATCAGTAAAAAGGCCTTTGGGGGTATAACGGTGAACACCACGGTGCCCTTAACGTATCTCAACGAACTAATCATCAAATCAATAGCATCTGAGTTTATCATTAACGCGGATATCACCCTGCGGGATGACATCACTGAAGATCAGCTTATTGATGCGTTTGCCCAAAACAGAGTATATATCTCGGCTCTCGTGGCATTAAACAAAACAGACCTTGTCCCACCAGACGTCCTTCATAACGCTGTCAATCGGTTGCATCAAAAACGATGGGATGTTGTCGCAATCTCTGCAAAAAATAAAGACAATTTGGATCATCTCAGGGAACAGATTTTTTTACATCTTCGTCTTATCCGCATCTATATGAAGCCGGTGGGGAAGAGAGCTGATTATATGCAACCGATGATTTTACGGGAAGGTCAAACCGTTGCTGATGCGTGTCGGCATATCCATCGTGATTTTTATCGTAACTTCCGGTATGCCTCTGTCTGGGGTCCGTCGGCAAAGCATTCTGGCCAGAAGGTAGGTCTTGAACATGTATTAAAGGATCAAGACGTCCTGACAATTGTTGTGACCAAATAAAATATATCATCGAACCTAGAGGAAGCTTATTTATTGGTCTTTTCGATTACTATCCTGCACAGGTAAGGTGAGAAGTGCCCTATGTTACGAACTCCAACTATTGTGTTAAATGTGAAAACTTATACTGAGGCAACTGGCGCACAGGCTGTGGAACTAGCTCAATTGATGAGTAAGATCTCTGCGGAAACCACTGTGAGTATGGCAATTGCGGTGCAGGCCTGTGATATCGCTCTGTGCGTCCAAGAAGCAGGTATCCCTGTGTATGCACAGCACATCGATCCGATTAAACCAGGGAGCAGCACAGGATGGACTCTGCCAGAGGCAGTGAAATCCGCAGGGGCTGTTGGCACTCTGATTAATCATAGTGAACATCGTCTTCTTCTTGCAGATATAGATACATGTGTCAGGAGGGCAAAGGACCTTGGACTTGATAGTCTGGTATGTACGAACAATGTAGCGACATCCAAGGCTGCAGCGACCTTTTCTCCTGCAATGATTGCTGTGGAACCTCCTGAGCTTATCGGGGGTGATGTTTCGGTCACCACCGCAGACCCAGGAATTGTAAGCACAACAGTGCAAGCGGTAAAAAGTATCAACAAAACAGTAAAAATTCTCTGTGGAGCTGGTGTGAAGAACGGAAACGATGTACGAAAAGCAGTAGAGCTTGGAGCTGATGGGGTGCTTCTTGCAAGTGGGGTCGTAAAAGCAAAAAACAAAGCTGAAGTACTAAAAGACCTAGCCTTAGGGATACAGTGAAACCGTTTATTGTGCTTCCTTTAACTGTTTAATCGCTTTATGGTAATCTGTGCTGTTAAAAATAAAACTTGCCGCTACCAATACATTTGCCCCGTTCTTTTTCACAAGCCCGGCGTTCTGGTTGTTGATACCACCATCGATCTGCAGATAAATTTGTTTTTTTTGCTTTTTGATTACTTCACTTGCAACCTTAAGCTTTGGGATGACATCCTCGATGAACTTTTGACCTGAAAAACCTGGATGAACAGACATAATGAGCACTAAGTCAACCTCTGGGACGATGTCCCGAATCTTTTCAAAAGGCGTTTCTGGATTAATGGATATACCTGCTTTGCATCCTAATTGTTTTATTTTTTTTATGATGCTGAGCGGATCTGGTACACTCTCCCAGTGAATGGTTATCAAATCAGCACCTGCTTTTTGAAACGATTCTATGTATTTTTCAGGATTCTGGATCATAAGATGACAATCAAGAAATAATGATGTTTTTTTCCGAATATTCTCAACAACTACCGGTCCTATTGTGATATTTGGGACAAAATGACCATCCATAACATCGATGTGGAGCCATTCGGCGCCGGCAGTGGTTACTGCCTTGATTTCATCCTGAAGTCTGGTAAAATCCGCAGAGAGAATTGAAGGTGCGATAATAACCATGGAAAATCATCAGATGATATGGATAAAGGCCTTATAAAACTAAATGATACTCCCAGAAGCCCTCTTCTAAGTGCCATTATGTCAAAATGGTATTTTGACAGCGTAGTCTTTTATAGAGGAATTACCCATCCCGTTTTACGAACACCGATATGGCGCAGGCCGAACACCATCTTTTTCCATAAGGCCTGCCCATCCCATCCCACATTCTTCTCAGGAGCTAATCAAGGAATAGTTAAATCTATAAAGAAAAAGACATATAGCCCTTTTGAATTCTGGAGATGGTTGACAGATATGAAGGAGTTAGAGAAAACATCATCGGTATGCCCAGCTTGTTTCCAAGAAGGAAAAATCCAAAAAATAGATGCACGGATTGTTGAGGATGGCGGTAAGGTTTGGATTGTGAAAACATGCGATAAACATGGTGATTTTAAAGATATTTACTTCGGTGATGTTGGGTTGTATGAACGGTGGATGAAATTTGAAAAGCGTGGTGATCCTAATCCTGATGTAAAACCCTCGTTGTTTGGTGATCCACTTCTTTACCCTGAACATCGGTCACAAAGCGTGCTGACGAATTTGTTGGTCACAAACCGATGTAACCTCCGGTGCAGCTACTGTTTCATGAACGCAGGTGCAGCAGGGTACGTCTATGAACCACCATTGGATGAGATTAAAACCATGCTGCAGCAGGCTCGTAAAGAACGACCCATGGGTTCAAAAGCCATCCAGATAACCGGTGGTGAGCCAACGATCCGAGAAGACCTCTTTGAAATCGTACGGATGGCACGGGAAGCGGGTTTTTCCCATATCCAACTCAATTCGAATGGGATTAAACTTGCTGAAAGTGTTGAATATTGCAAGAAATTGAAAGAAGCAAAGGTCAACACCGTCTACATGAGTTTTGATGGTGTAACCAAAGAAACAAATCCTTGGATTGATCAGTTGGTTCAGACCATTGAGAACTTCCGAGAAGCAAACCTTCGTGCAGTCCTGGTCCCCGTTATTATCGGTGAAAAGAATCTCCATGAGACTGGAAAGATAATCCAGTTTGCTCTTGACAACATCGATATCATCCGAGGAGTGAATTTCCAGCCGGTCTCCTTTTGCGGACGCATCACAAAGATCAAGGATGATAAAAGGGAGAAACAACGGGTTGACTATGTCCGCATGATGGAGGTCATTGAAAAAGAATTTAATGGGATGATCTCTCGAGATGATTTCTACCCGGTTCCCTTTGTCTACCCGATTTCTGAGTTAATCGAATCCTTAAAAGGTGAAAAACAGGTCGAGTTTACCGCTCACCCGGGTTGTGGTGGTGCGACCTATATATTCCTTGAGGATGGAAAACCCTTACCGATCACCAGGTTTATTGATGTTGAGCGATTTATGTCTTTTATCAACGAGCAAGCAAAAGTAAAAGGACCCTTAAAGAAAGTCCGAATCGGAGCGTCTTTCCTTAAGAATGTTGATAAATTTGTGGATAAGAAAAAAGCACCAAAAGATTTTGATTTAAAAAAGATTCTGATTGATGCCGCTGTTGGTGGAAGCTATGATTCGTTACGTGGTTTCCATTATAAAAGCCTCTTTGTCGGGTCGATGTGGTTTATGGATACGTTTAACCTGAATCTCCATAGGCTTGAGCGATGCTGCATCCACTATACTACTGAAGAAGGAATCATCCCGTTCTGTTCCTATAATGGGTTAGGGTATGGTGATAAGATTCGTGAGGAACATTCCGTGCCTATAAAAGAATGGGAGAAAAAAACCGGCAAGCCTATGCGTGAGGATCTCTGGAAGAGCGGTCCGTTGACGTAGCTCTTTCTTTCCCCTTTTTTTCCGTCTTTCTCACTGACCTGTATTTCTCTTGGCAGGTACAAAAATTTATATATAACGCAATGAAATATATAGAGATAGTTAAAAAGAAACTAACGGGGATATTATGAATACAAAGATAGCAAGATATAGTAATATGGGGAAAGTCTGTGTCATCATCATTCTCACCTGTTTTTTACTTCTACCGGGTTACTCTTTTGCAGAGACAGTAACAGGCAATGCTCTGTATGAGCCTCATAAACCAGCGTATATCCAAAGCAAAGAAGAGTTAAAACAGGTCATTGTAGAGCCTCGAGACGCTCACCTTTCTCTCATCCCACCGCAGTCAATGGATGTAGATATTGTTGAATTACTTGAACAATTAAACGAATCACTTATCCTTGGGTATTTGGAGGATCTGACGAGTTTTGGTCCCCGTCTCTCAGGAACTCAGGCATGTGACCAGGCAGGTCGGTATCTGTATCAGACGTTCGAAGACATGGGTTTAGCAGTACGTTTTCATAATTATACCGATACCACGGTATCTGGGAGTAACATCGAGGCAACATTACCCGGCTCTAATTCAACCAATATCTTGGTCATCTGTGCTCATTATGATTCTGTTGCATCCAGCCCAGGGGCAGATGATGACGGCTCTGGTGTCGCAGCCGTGCTTGCTGCGGCAAACATCATGAGGAACTATGAGTTTTATCATACGGTTCGATTTGTGTGTTTCTCTGGAGAAGAGCAGGGATTGATCGGCAGTCATCATTATGCAGAAGATGCATACAATAATAATGATGCGATTATTGCGGTTTTAAACGCAGACATGATAGGTTTCGCTATCTCCACGGATGATGCAAAAACCGGTAAAATCTTTGAAAATGCTGCCTCTGAGTGGATTGTTGAGTACACCCAGAGCATCAACCAGCTTTATGCGGACTATATCGACATCGAACTACTTCCACAGGGTGAAACCTATGGAAGCGACCATTATTATTTCTGGCAATACGGGTATGATGCAGTATTTTATCATGAATATAATTTCAATGATTACTATCACTCAGCAGAGGACACGATTGAACATATGAATCTGAGTTATTCAACTCGGTTCTCCCGGCTTATCCTGGCAACCCTTGCGCAGATGGCTCTTCAGCCAAGACCGGTTCTGGAGATCAAAAGCATCACTGGTGGGTTTGGTGTTACCTCACAGATAGTCAACCGTGGTGAGGTCAATGCAGAAGAGGTCACGGGAAAACTTGAGATTACGGGAGGGTTGTTTGGTTTTGTTAACGTCACTACTTCAAATTCCATTGCGCAGCTCACCTCAGATGATACATTAGAGGTACAGGCTCGACTCTTTAGAATCGGAAAGATTGAAATCAAATGCAGCGCCTCTGCATCCAATACGGATCAAGTGAACAAACGTGCTTCTGGTTTTCTCCTAGGCCCCTTGGTCTTGAATGTCGTCTACATACCCTGAGCATCCGGTTGCTTTCCCTATCTTTTTCTTTTTTTTTGCAGGATTAACACCGAGAAACTTAATACCCTCTTATTTTATACCCGTATCACCTTACCGAGAAAAGGAGGCTTTGTCATGACTCTTGTAATCAACGGGTCTGGATTAAGTATTGAGAAACTAGTAAATGTCGCACGAAACAATGAACCTATTACACTTCATCCTGATGCACTCTCCAGGATTAAGGCATGCCGGGCGATGCTTGAGAATAAAATCAAATCACATGAGATAATGTATGGGGTCAACACCGGTATCGGTGAATTCTCCGAAGTAGTCCTAGATGATACGCAGATGAAGGAATTCCAGAAATATCTGATTTATAATCATGCAGCTGGGATTGGGGACCCGGCTCCAATCGAGTATGTCCGTGGTGCGATGCTGGCTCGGGTGAATGTCCATGCACATGGGAATTCCGGGTGTCGACCTGAGATTACACAAACACTTGTCGAGATGCTCAACAAAGGCGTGACACCGTATGTCTGTCAGAAAGGGTCGGTTGGGGCCTGTGGAGATCTTGCCCCTATGGCACAGATTGCGTTGCTTATGATGGGTGAAGGAAAAGCATATTACAAAGGGGATCTTCTCGACGGGAGAGATGCTCTGAAGAAAGCAGGGATTCCTATCCCTGGTTTACAAGCCCGAGACGGATTGGCGATCATTAACGGATCGAATCTGCTGACTGCGATGAGTGGTCTTTTCTTGTATGATGCGAATAACTGGTTAAAACAGGCAGAAATTGCCGCTGCAATGTCACTGGAGGCACTAAAAGCTAATATGAAGCCGTATACAGTCAAGATTCATCAGGCTCGTGGGTTTCCAGGCGCGGTACGGAGCGCATTGGCGATCCAGAAACTCATCAAAGGCGGGGACCTCATTGAAGGGAAGATGAAATGTAAGATACAGGACGCTTATTCGATGCGATCCACACCACAGGTGATTGGTACTGCCCATGATGCACTTGCTTACGCGCGATTCCAGGTCGAAACAGAACTGAATGGCGTGGGAGATAACCCGATTTTTTTCCCTGATGAGAATCTGCAGCTTTCCGGGGCGAACTTCCAAGGGACCCCGGTCTCATTACCAATGGATATGGCTGGAGCCGCTATCACCATGGTTTCTGTTATGTCTGAGCGGCGGATGAACCGTTTGAATAACCCTGCGTTGAATGTCGGTCTTCCCGCGTTTTTAACAAAAGGAGCAGGGATGTTCTCTGGTCTTATGCTGAGTCAATATACTGCTGATGCTCTCATTGTTGAACAAAGGATTCTTTCAGCACCAGCATCGATACAGTCGATTCCTGCTGCAGCGGATCAAGAGGATTTTGTGTCTATGGGGATGACTACTGCGATAAAAAATTTCCAGATCCTTGATAACGCCTATGGGGTGCTTGGGATTGAGTTCATGGCAGCAGCGCAAGCCTTGGATTTCCGAGACTACTCATGCGGTAAAGGAGTCACCAAAGCAAAAGAGGTTATCCGAAGATATGTCAAGTTCCTCGATGAGGATCGACCCTTATACCCTGACCATACAAGGATGAAAGAGTTAGTAAAATCTTGTGAGATCCTCCATGAGGTTGAAGCACTCGTTGGTAATCTGGGATAAATGATTTTTTTTTGGGGTTGTTGTTATTTCCGTATCATCGGAACATGGATATCAGAGTTTCTAACAAGGTTTATAGCGTCTTGATATCCTGCATCCGCATGTCGTGCAACACCTATCCCCGGGTCTGTTGTAAAAACTCGTTTGATACGTTCGTCTGTTTCGTTCGTCCCATCGCAGATTACGACCATTCCCGCATGGGTGGAAAGACCAATACCGACACCCCCACCGTTGTGTATATGAACACTATCTGCCCCGGCCGCGCAGTTGAGTAAGGCATTAAGTAGTGGCCAGTCAGCGATTGCATCACTTTTATCCCGCATCGACTCTGTCTCTCTGTAGGGTGATGCAACGCTTCCGCTGTCAAGGTGATCTCGTGTGATAGCAATTGGTCCGATTTCTTTTTCTCGGACCATTCTGTTTATTAATAAGGCGAATTCCGCTCGTTCTCCATACCCAAGCCAACACACACGAGCGGGTAAACCCTCCCAGGGTAAATATTTCTCCGCAAGGATTATCCAGTTTGTCAGGACAGTATCTTTTGGGAATAACTTGAGTGCTGCTAGATCGGTTTTTATGATATCTTCTGGGTTGCCTGTAAGGGCAAGCCAGCGGAACGGTCCTCGGCCCACACAGAACATCGGTCTGATGTAGGCTGGAACAAACCCGGGGTAATCAAACGCGTTCTTTAATCCTGCTTTCAGTGCTTGTCCGCGGAGGTTGTTTCCATAGTCGAACACCACTGATCCTTTTTTCTGAAAATCAAGTAATGCTTTACAATGTTTCCTCATACTTACCATGGACAGTTGGATGTATTTCTTTGGATTGTTTTTCCGCAATGCTGTTGCTTGTTTCAGAGTAACACCAAAGTATCCTGCAGGAACATACCCCTGTAATTCATCATGAGCAGAGGTTTGATCGGTAACGACATCTGGTTTGAACCCATCTTTGACCAGCTGTGGGAGGATATCTGCACAATTCCCAAGAAGACCAACTGATAACGGTGTCTTGTCGTCTCTTGCTTGCGTGATCAGTTCGACTGCTTCATCGCTATCTTTTATTTTTTTATCACAGAACCCTGCTTTGATTCTTCTTTCAATGCGTTTCTCGTCGCATTCTACCGCAAGGCACACACCCTGGTTCATGGTCACTGCAAGAGGTTGAGCACCACCCATGCCGCCAAGACCACCGGTGAGAACGATTTTTCCTTTAAGGGTGCTTTTAAAATGTTTTTGTGCACAGGCAGCAAACGTCTCGTAGGTGCCTTGGATGATTCCTTGTGTGCCGATGTAGCACCATGATCCTGCTGTCATCTGCCCATACATGGTTAATCCACGTTGTTCCAGTTCCCTGAAATGCTCCCAGGTGCTCCAATGGGGAACAAGATTTGAATTTGCGATGAGCACTCGTGGTGCGGTCGTCCAGGTCCGAAAGACCGCGACCGGTTTTCCTGATTGAATAAGTAATGTTTCTTCAGATTCTAATTTTGTTAATGTATCGACAATCGCATCGTAACATTTCCAGTTACGTGCTGCTTTCCCTGTCCCACCATAGACAATGAGCTTGTCCGGTATCTCAGCGTTCTGAAGATTGTTTTCAAGCATTCGGAGAATCGCTTCTTGTTTCCACCCTTTGCATCGGAGATTGTTCCCCGTATACACGTGTACATTTCGTGTCATAGTCTCAAATCTGCAGAAGGAGTACGCCATACAAAAACTTTGTTAAGGTGAGAATAAAAGGGAAGGACGGCTGGCCTCACTAGGAGGGGATGGGATGCACTCTAACAAAATAACAACTACCAGCCCAATTCCTTCCAAGTAATAATAAGTAAAACCCCTATATATGCTTTTCGATTATACGAAAGAGATGCTGACGACGTTGCTTCCACGCAGGATAATTCGTCCCAGTCTGCGCTTAGTTTCATCCTTGGATTCTTCCACTTCATCAAGCACGAGGTTCATGTATTCATCATATCCTAACAGCTTGCCTTCGATATGTCGTCCATCTTTTAAGAGAAGGAGTAGTTTTTGGTTCACTGCTTTTTCTAAGACATCTAATGGTAAGGACATGGCAGAAGGTAAGGAGAGCACCCTTTTTAAAACTATTCCTTATTCCTAGGAGAACACCAGGGGTATTACCCTGGATAGCCACCGATTTGGAGACTGGGATCCCCTAGCAGTGCCCATGATTGTACCACTTTTGCATCAATCCATGAGTCGCCCTGGCCCGCGGAATTCCAGTTGACCGGATAGGTCTGGATATACCATGACACGGCAGAAGCCCAGACATCACCGAGAATTGAGAGGTGATCTTTACCATACGCCTGGAAGAATGAGACTTCAAGCTCGTTGATCCCCCCGTCAAACGAGGTCTTATCCTCCTTTGTATAGCCTAGCGCTGTGCATCCTAAGGCTGCGATCGAACCACCAGTTGGCTCTCGTAGGATCCGTTCACTCCAGCATTCCGGAACTCCTTCTTGTTTCCATCGGGTCGATTTGTTGAACATCCGTAACAAACAGACATCGAACTGGCTGTTATGACAACCGCTCACCACACAGACCGGGAGTTTGTCCTTGTTACGGAAACGCCACATGTCATTGGTATTTGGTCCTTGAACAAACGTTGTACCGTTCGGACCATTGTTTCCCCATTGCTTCGGGCTCCCATGGCCGACGAGATACACAAAGCCCCATCCTTTGCGGAATTCTCTGATCACATCCCTCTTATTGACGAAGGTATTATCGGAAGTATACAATGTCGTCGGTGTAAAACCAGTCATGTTTTCGATCGCTCGATTTCCATAATACTCTCCTTCATAGCCGGTCCAATTCGGGTTTGCTACCTCAGGGTAGGTATCCCCTGCAGCGACCAGCATGGTGGGAAACCAAGGTTGGTTATAGGCATTCTGTTCATAGCAAATTATCTTTTGAACCATGATCCGTACTTCTCGCTGACTACGGCAGGGTAATCGACCGACTGCGACATCAGGGATCAGGTCAATATCGCTATCCTGTGCTGGTTCATTTACAAACCATTCTCCATAGATGCCATCATTGTCAGTATCCCAGCTGGAAAAATTCCCCTCGGTATCGTAAATATCAGCAAAATACAGATCGCTGAGATACTCCGCTTCCCAATCATCAACCATGCAGGCATAGCGAACGGGGCAGTACCACGTTGGTTTAAATTGACTGCTTCTCCCTCCGATGAGCAAAACATATTGAACGCCCCATTCCTCTATTGCATTTTTAATGAAATACTTTATTTTCTCTGCCTCGTCGCGGCCTTGCCAATACATCTGATCGTAAATCTCGTTAAGAGTGATTAATTTTGTATTCAAACCATATGCTGTTTTATGGTTTACAAGTGGTTTTATTTCGTTTTTAAAAATAGATGGTGTGATGATAAGTAAGCTGTATGTATCGGTCGTCGTTTTATGTGAATGCTGAGTGGATGCTGATAACATCATGGTATTTGATATCCCGATAGTGCTTGGAACTGAGGTGAGTATAAAGAATAAAATGATTACACCTGCTGTTATTATTTTTTTTAGGTTTGTCTGTCTCATAAATGCCCCGCTCATTACTATATTGATTCATTTATAAATATTTATCTCTGAGTGGTAATCAAATCTTCTGGCTTATATCCACCAATCTTCAGACTTGGGTCTCCAAACAAAGCCCATTGCTGAACAGTTTTTGCGTCAATCGCGGAATCCTTTGCCGCTGGTGTCATCCAGTCAATAGGATACTGTTTCAGATAATCACAAATAGTGTTGCTCCACACCTTCCCCAGGATTGTTGTTCCGTTCACCCCGTATTCATGGAAAAACGTCGGCTCAAGGTAATCACCAGCCCCGCTGAAGGATTCTTTATCTTCTTTTGACATCCCCAGACCGGTGCATCCGATGGTTGCAATTGATCCTCCTTTACTGACTCTTGTCAGCTTCCAACCCCAACATTCCCGTATCCATGTGTATTTCCAAAAAGTGCCAAACGGTATCGTGCCACTGGAAAAATATCGTAAACCTTCCTCTCGTAATCCTTTTATGAAGTTCCTGGGGGTCACATCGAATTCATTGTTGTGACAGCCGCCAACGACGCAAACCGGTAGCATCTGTTTATTCCTCAGTAAATTCATGGTGACGGTATTCAAACCATTGATCCAGGTATGGGCGTCATTTGGGGGATGCGTGCTCCAGCTAAATGCATTCGCATGGCCTTCAAATAACAAAAATCCACAGCCGTTGTTGATGGCTTTGATGACGTCCTTTGGTCCGGAGAAAGAACCATCAGATGTCCAGAGCGTTATCGGCTCGAATCCGGACATGTTCTCGATTGCATCCATGGTATTTATTTCCCCTTCATATCCCGTCCAGTTCGGGTTCTCAGACTCAGGGTAGGTATCTCCTGCGACGACAACGAATCGATGAAACCAGCTCTGTCCATAGGCGGTTGTTTCATAGGTGATTATCTTCCGCACCATACACCGGACCTCAGCTTCATTCACACAAGCAAGTCGACCAATGGCGACATCAGGAAACAGGTCTATATCAGGGTCCTTTGCAACATCCCCGTACCATTCCCCATAGATTCCGTTGTTGCTTGCGTCCCAGCTTGAGAAGTTATGGTCTTTGTCATAGAGATCTGCATAATATAACTCAGAGATAAAACAGGGTTCATCCCACCCGGTGTTATTGTCAGCGTTATACACGTAACGTATAGGGATGGTCTGAAAATCACCAACGAACATCACATAGGATATCCCCCATGCTTCTTTTGCGGTTTTTATGAAATATTTTATTTTCTCTGGCTTATCGCGTCCCTGCCAGAACATCTGATGATACACCTCGTTGAGCGTCACGACACGTGTTTTTATTCCCACACTGTTTTTATGGCTTACTAATGGTTGTAAGTCATCGAGATATTTTTTCGGTGAGATGATTAAAAGATCGTACATGACGGGGCTTGGGTTCCCTGAAAAAATAACTGATTGAGAATCATTTCTTTGGTTATCTTCGTATAAACCACATGCCAGAAACGAAGGACTAAATATAAAACAAAAGCAAACAACGAGAACAACAAATGATTTCATGGTAATGGTCTTCTGTGGTTTTTTCATGATTACTCCCCATCAATAAATATAGCACATGCTTAATAAATGTTTAGATGGTTTATAAACAATACAGTATTATGTTAAGCAAACAAGCTGATTGTTCGGAATATAAAAAATCTATTTATAGAGGAACAGTTATGCGCTGCATCCAATGAAAACTCACTGTGATTATCCTTGTTATCGTGGTAATAAAAAAAACGTTCAGCGGAAAGCAGAGAAACCAGAGACCATCAAACTGGTTTTTTTCGACATGGACGGCGTCCTGCTTGATACAGTGAGTTCCTGGCGGTTTATCCATGAGCGTTTCGGTACAACCAATGAACGGTCTATCATGCCCTATCTCCGGGGGGATATTGATTATCTAGAGTTCATCAGACGGGATGTCTCGCTTTGGAAGACAAACGGAAAACACGTAAAAAAGACAACGATTGAAACCATATTGTATTCAATTCCTTTCATCGAAGGGGTCACTGAGTGTTTCTCGTTTCTGAAACAGCATCATGTTCAGACAGCGATTGTTAGCGCAGGTCTGAGTATCCTAGCTGAAAAAGTCGCTGCCGATCTTGGGATTGATTATTCATTTGCTAACGAAGTAACCGTTGGTGCGGATGGAAGGCTCACTGGTGAAGGGGTCCTTCATGTGGACCTCCGGCAGAAAGATAAAAACGTAAAAGACCTTGCAACCAAACTTCAGATCCCCTTAAAAGCGTGCGCTGCGGTTGGTAACTCCTGTTTCGATATACCCATGCTTGAGACTTGTGGATTAGGCATTGCGTTTAACCCAGAAGATTCCTGCATAGCCAAAAACGCTGATATCGTCATCGATGGGAAAGATTTACGCAGACTCATCCCTGTTTTCCAATGTTATCTATAGTGTTCTATCCTGAAAGGAAACTTGCGGTCCATTGAGGCCGGTTTGGCTGTTTGCCTTCTTCTAAGAGTCCTTTCCATTGCTCATCGGTCAGACGGTTTGACATAGATTCTTTGAACTCATAATAGCTAAAAATAGGCCCTGCGCCGATACTGATTCGTCCATCAGGAGTCTTGTATGCAACAACAATGAGATTGACATACCCAACTGCCTCCTCAAGCACCTGGCCTGAGTTTGTGTCTGTGTGCACATCGGCAACTATCGTGGTTTCTTTTCCCTGATCGTTCACACCAGTGATGACCCCATCAACCCGTGTGCCAAAGTCGTCAATAAACTCATAATCACTTTGGTTTAGTGTTTTTCCCTCCAGCTGTGTCTTTGATATCGTCAGTAACCTTCTATTTATTTCTTCCAGATTCTTTAGACGGTTTATCTCTGTCTGATTAAGCACCTGAAGATCGGTAAGACCGGTTCGCGTCATCGTCGTGAGGGCAAGGATCCGTTGGTAAAACTCCGGGATGGGTTCAACATACCCAACAGCGCTCGGCGCTGGTGGAATCGCGGTGATTCTCGGGGTGTAGGATTGTTTTGCATAAAGAATAGTATCATGCCGAAGCTCAGTCCATGAGGCAAGTACGGTCTGTAATTCTTTATCCTTCCATGCATCGGTTTGCATAAAGGTTGGGTAGGCGGTATCAAAGGAAGCAAACAGTGGTTTAAGGCTGTACAACCAGCCCCAGTATAAGTTACGATTCCACTCTGAAACATTTAATGAAGAGAAATTCTCTATGAGATTTTGCATCTGCCGGTCATAGAAGGTATAGCTGGTATCCCCTTCATCGTCCAAATGCTGTCTGGCTCGTGACGAACCAAGGATGATCATGATGTCAAGACCCCGGGGCATGATCCGTTGTCCTCCTCCTAGAGTAAATGCGGTTCCCTGACCGGTGTAATCACCGGTGGTCGGGAACACCAAATTTTGAAACATATAGGAGTCTGGGATGAATCGCTGACCCATGAGCCGCATCCCTTTTGTTTTCTCCAAAACCTCGGAGAGTTGTTCTTTTGTGAATGGTGGTTGGACTTCGACATCTCCTGTACCCCCATAGATACGAGGGCTTCGAAGTTGTGCAAGGTTACCAAGGAGTTGTACCATTTTTGTTTCGTTTGTGAACTCTGTTGCATTGAAACGGGTTCCGAACACGGTTTTTATACTGGTCAAATATTCAAATGGAATAAGGTCATCAGCGGTTCCAACAAAGAAAGCACTGACCGTATAGACGCGTTCCCAGAGTCTTTCAAGAGGCTCATCTTGAATGGTCAGAACAGGTAAGGCAGTGGAGATGAGGCATGCTTGGATTGTTGCGATTCTTGCGTCATCCTCTTTTATGATGTCACTATCCCGCAACAAGAAAGCAATCCGACCATACCACATCATCGTCTTGAAGTATCGTTTGAGTCTCTCTGATTGTGTATAATGTCCTCGTGGTTTGTACTGAGAGTAATCCTCTTTATAGTTGAAGATCGGGCTTTTCTCGAATCCTTCATGGGCTTCAATAAACGAAAGTTCAGCTGTTACGTTGTCATGAACATACGATGGAATTGAAAACGATACTGTTTGAATGTTCTCAGAACCATTATAGTCCTCAGATGGTGTCTGTAACAAGATGAGGGCGACACCAAAAAAGGCGATATTCCGTCTCGCTGCCTCCTTTAAAAACGGGTTGGTGAATGTCTCATAGTCTACGATTGATTTATCGTATAACGTTTTACTCAGGCTTAGGATGGTGTCGAAGAACTCCCGCTCCTCGATTGCTTTTAAGGTCTGATCAAACAAAATATGGTACAAATGTAAGACCGTATCACTGGTAATGAAGAGAGGGATGTCATGATCTTTCAGATAGTTGTACGGTTCAATGATGTTGTCTTCTGAACCAAAAGGGGTTACGAAAAAACCATTATTTTGTAATAACTCCTTCTGTTTGCCGGTAAAATGAAAGAGACCATCGACACTGTCGAAATTTTCGATTGATGAAACATCTAACGGAAGTGTGTATTGTGGTGTCTGGGCATCGATGACAAGTTCATCTGAGGAATAGTACGATGATAAGAGATTTTTTGGGTTATCAGATTGAAGACTTGTCACGGCAGGGATGATAATCAAATTGCTTCCTGTCCCGGGTTGTTGTATGCAACCAGAAAGACTCGTTATCATAAAAAGAGCCACAATTCCCATTCCAATCAGTTTCTTCATAGGTCCCATTTTCTATCATCCTCAATAACTCCATATTAATAATCATATATATATTTGTGGAAAATGTTAGGGAAAAACCAAATGTCGATACCTTTTTAATCTGTCTTCTTCTATGTCACAAAGAAGATTCCTATGGTTCTTGATAATCTTGGAGACTCATTGAAACGTACCCTTAAAAAAATCGCTAACGCTGTTCATGTGGATGCACAGCTGGTAAAAGAGGTTGTTCGCGACATTCAAAGAGCACTGCTCCAATCAGATGTCAACGTCAAACTCGTTCTTGAGCTTTCTAAAAAAATTGAGCAGCGTGCTCTTGAGGAAAAACCTCCTGCGGGGATGACGAACCGAGAACATGTGATTCACATCGTCTATGACGAACTGGTTCATATCGTCGGAGCGTCCCGGGAATTAGCTATCCGCAAACAAATCATCATGATGGTCGGGTTGTACGGTCAGGGAAAAACCACGAGTTGCGGGAAACTTGCCACCTACTTTAAGAGGAAAGGCCTCCGCCCCGCGTTGATAGCAGGTGACGTCCACCGACCAGCAGCCTATGAACAATTAAAACAGATCTCCGAACAAGTCGAGGTGCTGTTCTATGGCGATAAAACCGAGAAAAAAGCAGTGAAAGTCATCAGGGATGGAATCGATAAATTCAAACGCACCGCTGATGTGATTATTGTCGATACCTCCGGGCGGCATAAGCTTGAGGATGATTTGATATCCGAGATGAAGGATATCTTCAAGGCGATTAAACCTGATGAGAAACTTCTTGTGATGGATGCAGCAATGGGTCAGCAGGCTGGTCCACAGGCGAAAGCATTCAATGATGCAATCGGCATCACCGGGATCGTCCTGACAAAACTTGATGGGACAGCGAAAGGTGGTGGTGCACTGAGTGCTGCCTCTGAGGTGGGTGCCCCGATTGTGTTCGTTGGTACAGGAGAGCACTCAGGTGATTTTGAGAGATTTGACCCCTCTGGCTTTATCTCCAGGCTCCTTGGAATGGGTGACATTCGTTCCTTGCTTGAACGTGCGGAAGAAAGCATGAAGGGAAAAGATGCAGAAAAAACCGCCCGTAAACTCATGTCAGGGAAGTTCAATCTCAATGATATGTATGAACAGATGAACATGATCTCAGGGATGGGCCCCTTATCGAAAGTAGCAGAGATGCTCCCTGGCGGTATGTCTGGGAAGTTGAAAAAAGTAGATATGGATGAGACTCAGGACAAACTGAAGAAATTCCGTATCATCATGGATTCAATGACACACAAGGAGCGGGAGAACCCTGAGTTGATACAGGCATCACGGATAAAAAGGATTGCGAAGGGAGCAGGTGTCGAGAACAAGGATGTGAAAGAGGTTTTAAAATACTATAATATGACCAAACGGATGATGAAAGGTTTTTCAAGTGACCGTAAGATGCGACGCAACCTCATGAGACAGCTTGATTTTGGAAAATGATTCCTCTGGAGCCATGTTGTTTAAAAACTATCAAGAGTTACTCTCAAATGGTACGACTCCACTCCTTCGGCAGAAACGAGCGGACATCCTTTCCATGTTGGCTGCTGGGCTTGATGCCGTAAACCCCTCTTCTGTGCTCTCTCAGCTATTCAATGGTCCTCAGCTAGTTCTCCCGTCAGAGACCATCGATTTTACTGGTTTTGATCACATCTATCTGGTGAGTTTTGGGAAAGCGAGTGTGGGGATGGCCGAGGCGGTTTGCAAGGCAGTCCCGATACGCACAGGTGTCGTCATAACAGCTGATCCCTCCGCAAGAGTCACTCACGACGTTCTTGATGTTTTCGTTGGAGGTCATCCGCTTCCGAATTTTCAAAGTATCTCTGCGACTGACAGGATCCTAGATATGTTGCATCACTGCACCAAGGACGATTGTGTGATTGTCTGTATCTCCGGCGGGGGGTCGTCTTTGTTCTGCAAACCACGGGTTCCTCTCCCAGATCTTCAGGAGACAATCACTCTTTTGTTACGTGCAGGAGCAACAATCGATCAAATAAACACCATACGCAAGCATCTTTCCCTGGTGAAAGGTGGACAACTTGTAAAACAAACAAAAGCAATGGTCCTTTCCCTTATTATTTCTGATGTAGTTCACGATCCAGTTTCCACGATTGCCTCTGGTCCAACTGCCCCTGACCCGACGACGTTTACTGATGCAGAAAACGTGCTGCAGCGCTATGATCTTTGGCAGAAGGTTCCAGAAGCGGTTCGCGTAGTCATCCATGACGGCATAAAAGGAACGATTCCTGAGACAATCAAGGAAAATGATCCTGCATTTTCAAGGGTCCTTAATTACATCGTCGCCAATAATGAAACCGCATGTAACGCTGTATTACTAAAGGCTCGAGAGATAGGGTATGATGCACGGCTTCTCACGACCGATATAACAGGGGAGGCGCGAGTTCTTGGTCAGTACATGATCAAGAAGGTCAGAGACAGCATGACAAGGAATACCGCTGCTTTTATCAGTGGGGGCGAGCCAACGGTCACAATGCATGGAGCTGGTGTGGGAGGTCGTAACCAAGAATTTGTTTTAGGATGCGTCGAAGACATCGCAGGAACGGAGAGTGTCGTTGCCTCCTTTGCAACTGATGGAGTCGATGGGAATAGTACTGCCGCTGGGGCGATAGCGGACGGATACACCTTAGTTCGTGCTCAGAAAAAATATCTTTTTCCCCCACGTTTTCTGATGGAGAATAATTCATATGTTTTCTTTTCAACCTTAGGGGATATTTTGCGTACGGGTTTTACTGGAACCAATGTCATGGATATTCAGATAATCCTCCAGTAGCGTGCTTTCCTTTTTCTTCTTGGTAGATAATAAACCTTTTAAGCAAGAAGGAGATAACAAAGTGGGATGAACTCAATCAAAAATTAGTTCCAAAACTAATATATAAATATTTCGTATAATAATATTATGAGGGATATCCGTTTACTGTTTATTCCTTAAAAAATGAAAGAGCAAAAGTAATAT
>CAZLDE010000005.1:0-23665 GCA_964558215.1 uncultured Thermoplasmatales archaeon | reverse complement strand
TTTCATATCCTACATTCGGAGCTACTGTTTCAATCCAAACATTTCTAAACAAAAATTGCATTACATATTGCTATTATGGACGATATACCAAAGATTGGCATTACAGGGATGCCAAGCGTCGGAAAAACACAGACTCTTGTTAAGATTATCGAGAAGATTGAGAAAAGCGGTTACAAGCTTGAGGGGATGATTACCACCCCACTGATTGAAAAGAAAAAACGAGTGGGTTTTTATGTTGAGGACTGGCAGACAAAGGAAAAAGAGATTTTTGCACGCCTTGACCTGGACTCAAAAGACAAGGTGGGAAAATATGGTGTTGATCTTGGTGCTTTGGAACGAGTCGGTGTCCGTGCGATAGAAAAAGCGATAAACGACGAAGAAATCGACATCATCGTCATTGATGAAATCGGAAAGATGGAGATGCTTTCTGAGAAATTCTGTGAAATCGTCATCGAAGCCCTTGACTCTGATAAGCCTATTATGGTGACATTGCATAAGAAATCACGAACACCCCTATTGCAGGATATCCGTCGACGGGATGATATCCGTATCCTTGAGGTCACCGCAGTGAACCGGAACCTGCTCCCCTATAAAATTGAAAAAATCATGGCTGAGAAGCTCCCACCTTTGTTTTAACCATGACTGCTACATCAGCTGATGTCGTAAAGGAAGGAAGCACCGAGCTTTTTGTCTTTAAGAAAAAGGATTCTTTGAAAGGGCCAAGCATCCGAAGTCATCTCCCGTTCTATAATCCAGCTATGGAGTTGAACCGAGACGTCTCCGTCCTTGTCAATCAATGGTTCCTGAACCATGAGAAAAAACATGTGCATATCTTGGATGGTTTGGCCGCGTCAGGGATCAGAGGCATCAGACTTGCCAAGGAGCTTTCTGGTGATTTCGAGGTCAGTATCAATGATTGGAACGATGAGTCATACGCCTTAATCCAGCAGAACATCCAAAAAAACCAACTGTCGAACACCTCTGTCTTCCAACGCGATTTGCAATGTCTTTTATCGGAGCGTCGTTTTCATTCTATTGATATCGACCCGTTCGGTTCTCCTGTCTATTTTTTCGATGCTGCGGTGCGTAGCATCTATAACCATGGGATCATCGCATGCACAGCGACTGACACTGCAGCGCTCTGCGGCGTGTTTCCGTCGGTCTGTTATCGACGGTATGGGGCATGGCCGCTGCATGGTCCCTGCATGCATGAGATTGGTCTTCGTATCCTTCTCGGGTGCCTCTGTCGTGAGGCTGCGAAGTACGATCGTGGCATCGAGCCTCTCGTCTGTTACACGACTGATCATTATATCCGTGTATATGTACAAGTCAATAACGGGAAGAGCAAGGCGAATGCATCCATGGAACAGTTCGTACAGATCCCAGCAACAGATGTTCCGTTTTCCAAAGGACAGAACGCAGTGGTTGGTCCGTTATGGCGTGGTGCTCTTGAGAACAAAACAGTGATACAGGAGATGCAGTCTCTTGCATCAACCAAAAAGTTGAACACAAGACCCCTTCTCTGGAGACTCTTGCAGGTGTTAGAGGAGGAGTCTGATGCACCACCGTTCTTCTATACAACAGATGATCTCTCATCAGTATTGAAGGTGTCGCCACCAACCTTACATCATGTCTTTGACCATCTCAAAAGCAAGGGTTTTCTTGTCACCAGGACTCATTACACACCCACTGGGTTTAAAACAAACGCTCCTTTGGGCGTCATCACAGAAGTTTTTAAATAAGAAAGGATATCCAGGACCTATGACGATGTCCTCAAAGAAGCTTTTTGTTGGTGTACTTGTCTCAGGCTCTGGGACGGACCTGCAAAGTATCATTGATGCTTCCGAGAAGAACCTTATTGATGCAAGGGTTGTGGTGGTGATCAGTGATAAGAACGATGCGTTGGCACTCAGCAGAGCAAAAAAGCATCATATCCCAGGTTTTTTTGTAAATCCCAAGGCAAAAGACCGATCATCCCATGAGGATGAGATTGATACGATCCTTCGTTCTCATCAGGTGGAGCTTGTAGTGGGAGCTGGGTATATGCGGCTGCTTTCACCATCCTTTGTCAAAAAATGGTATGGAAAACTCATCAACATTCATCCTGCACTTCTGCCATCGTTCAAGGGGACAAACGGGCAGCGTGATGCTTTGGAGTACGGAGTGAAGATCTCCGGATGCACCACACATTTCATGGACACGGAGATGGACCATGGTCCGATCATCCTGCAGGCTGCAGTAAAGATACTTCCCGGGGATGACCGTGGGGTACTCGCTGCCCGGATTCTTGCTGTGGAACATCAGATACTGCCACGTACGGTGCAGCTGTTTGCGCAGAAAAGGCTGCTTATCGAAGACCGAAAGGTCATAATCCTTCCTGGTGACTCCTGGAAAAAGAAACATAAGGTTCTTCCTGATGTGCTCTACTCTGAAGGATACTAACCTCCTCTCCCCTCAAGATGCTTTTGCCTGGTTGTCCAGTTTTGATAAGTATGGATGGGTCTTTGGTCTTGAGCGGATACAGCGTCTTCTTGGACAACTAGGTGACCCTCAAAACTCCCTTAGAGTCATTCATGTCGCAGGGACTAATGGGAAAGGCTCTGTGTGTAAGTATATCAGCTCTATTCTGGGGAACGCAGGATACCAAGTTGGGGTGTATCTTTCCCCACATATCGAACGTTTTTCAGAGCGCATCAGCGTCAACAACAAGGAGATTTCCGATGAAGATTTTGCCCGACTTGCCTCTCAAATCAAACCCTGTGTTGAGACCATGATGCAGCAGAACAACACCCCTACCTATTTTGAAATTGTCACCGTGCTTGCATTCCTGTATTTCAAGGAACGCACTGTTGATTTTGCTGTCGTGGAGGTCGGACTTGGTGGCAGGCTTGATGCGACAAACGTGGTTCACCCGCTGGTGTCAGTGATCACCAACATCTCCCTGGAACACACCGATATCCTAGGCAAGGATATCGTAACCATCGCTAGCGAGAAAGCAGGCATCATCAAGGAGAACGTACCAGTGATTACCGCAGCAACAAAAGATGCCTTAGAAATCATTAACAAAATCGCACGGGAGAGGAACGCACCGGTCTTTTCTGTTAATCCGACTCTGTGGACACGAGTCTGTTTCCAGGGAAAACACCAGGAGTTTTTGATCCAGGGTTCCTTTCTAGATTATACTGTGAGAACATCACTGTTAGGCCAGCATCAGGGTGAGAACATCGCACTGGCTATCGCAGTCGTGGAACGGTTACAGATGAACGGGATCTACCTTACGGATACCGATATCATCGAGGGTATTGCTGCCACGACGCATCACGGGCGTCTGGAGCTTGTCTCGGATAACCCTTTAATCTTGCTTGATGGGGCTCATAACCCGGCGGGGATGACCATGCTTGCCAAGACACTGCAGCAGGATTTCTCCGCGCATCGACTCATCCTCATCCTGGGGATGTTAAAGGATAAGGATATCAAGTCAATGCTTGCAGCAATAGTACCCCTCGCAGAAGTGGTTATCGTAACAAAAGCAAAAGTACCCCGGGCCGCTGACACAGAAATACTAAAACAGGGTATTCTAGATTTAGATGCAAACAAAACAGTCATTGTCCATCCCTCTGTAGCTGCTGCAGTCGACCAAGCAAAGCACCTCGCAGGACAACACGATCTCATCTGTGTTTCCGGGTCACTGTTCACCGTCGGAGAAGCACGAAGCTATATTTTCTCAAAAAGAACCATCTCACCGCTGTGATACGCTTACAGACCGATTCTCTTGATGATTGTTCTGAGATTCGTCATCGTCTCGGTCTTCTTCAAGTGATTTGGATCTCCAATAGCCTCCTCAAGGTGTTCATCAAAAGAGATTTTCCCAAGATACCGAACCTGTAATTTCTTAACCTCCTCCTCGATAAAACGAGAGTCTGTCATCGTCATGTTTTCAATGACTCCAAGGAGGGGTTTTTGTAACTCTATCAGGATTTTCAACAGTTTCCCAACCGCTCCCATCGCCACTTTCGATGGAGTGGTCACCACCAGAAACTCACTTTTTTTCATGTATCGGATCACATCAAGGGTTTCATCACCAATGCCTGGTGGCATATCGATAATAAGGAAATCCAATGACCCCCATTGGGTTATTGCAAGCAACTCAAGGATTATATTGGAGATGTCCACGCCTCGAAAGGGTGATGGTTTCTCCTCTGTGAAATACACGATAGACATGAACGATATCCCCTGGATCTTTGGGGGGATGATTCCTTTTTCTTCTGCTGGGAATTGATTTTTTACTCCCAGGATGATATGAGAGGATGGTCCATACAAATCAAGGTCTAGGAGTCCGACCCGAAGGCCTCTGTCTGCGAGAGATAAAGCGAGGTTTGAAGCGATAAGGCTTTTTCCGACACCACCTTTCCCGCTTGCCACCGCGATGATTCTTTTGATGTTTTCCAATCGTTTTTCGATGACGCTGGTTCGTGGCTCCATGGTCATCGTACTCCTTTGATTGAGGAGAGTACGACTCCTCGGCCTTTGGTGATTTCGAAATCTGGGCTGGCACAATGTGGGCATCGAGTATGCACAAACACGACCTCTGGGATGAAATGTATCGACTCTGATTCTGCTTCATTGAGATTCTTTTTCAGGTCGCTGAACTTCCAGCTTTTTCCGCAACTCTTACAGGTGAGCGTGCTTTTCTCTGTGCGGAGCTGAAAGGCGTTTGGTTTTATTTTTGGTTTCTGTGATTTGGCTAGTTCGTTGAGAGCAAAAAGCAAGATTTCTTTTTCTATTTGTTGCAGCTCCCCGATTTGAACGATGATTTCCGTAATGGTCTTGAGTTTTTCTTTCTGCGCTGCTTCGACGGCGGTAAAGACTATCGATTCAGCTAGTGCCCATTCATGCATACAACGACCGGATACAGGAGGAGATGGTTTAAATGTTGCGAAGAAAAAACCGCCTTTTTTCTGAAACGATTGTTTAAATAGGAAAACATAATGTATTTTTTTATGGAGGAAAAACGAATAAAAAAAGCAGAGGATGAATGGAGGAAGATACTTACTCCTGAGGAGTTTTTGGTGCTTCGCAAGAAAGGGACCGAACCGCCTTTTTCAGGTAAATACGTGCATCAGACCGCCCAGGGAACCTATGTCTGTGCCGGATGCGGGAATCTGCTCTTTTCCTCGGAGACAAAGTACGACTCAGGTAGTGGATGGCCAAGTTTCTACAGTCCTGTGTCACCTGATGCCGTACTGTTGAAACCTGATAGAAGCCTTGGGATGGTTCGCACTGAGGTAGTCTGCGCCCGTTGCGGTGGGCATCTTGGCCATGTGTTTGATGACGGACCAGCGCCCACCGGCCAGCGGTATTGTATGAACTCGGTTTCGTTACGCTTCCAGGAAAAGAAGGATGAAACAAAAAAAGTGTAACGCCTTACAGATCAATTAAACGGTCCACGAAGGCGAACGCGAGGTCGAATAAACGGTCGTATCTCTCCTCAGTTTTCACAAGCTTTGGCACTTGTACTGAGAGCCGTGTCCCTTCAAGGATGATTTTTGGTTTCTCCTGCTTCATCTCCAAGAGTTTTTGCTGCAGAATGAAATTCACCAATGACTGGGCAAAGACATCATCCTGTGTCTTTATCACAAACTCTCTGTCAAATTCTTCACTCCCAAGCTCTACATCGGTTGCACCCAGCGCTGTTCCCAGTCGTGTCGCAAGTGATTCTTTTACTATTGTCAGGTTTGCCCTAGTTGGTTTTTGCAGGGTGATGCCTATCTCTGTTTTTGCTTGGCGGTATTTACTCCCGGGCACAGAGGTGATCACAACAGGGAGGGAACGATAGGAAAGCTTCAGGACTGGTACGAGGAATGACCCTGCAACGGTGCCTCTTCTTTTTAGAGCTTGCTGTTCCATCAATTGTTTTATCATTCGATATTGTCGGAGCGAAAAGAGAAGTATCAGCGGGAAAATCATGATGATGACGAAAATGAACACGACCAGGGACCACTCTATGGTCATCACAAACCACCGGCTTCTACATTGTTACTCCGATTAATAAGCCTTGGTTTCCGCTCGCGAAATCCAGTATATTTTTATCTACCGCGTAGAAAAAAAGAAAAACTCAGATGGATTACCACTCCCTGGTCATCAGAATGAAATATGAAGTCAAAGACGAAAAGAAAGAGTTACTCTCAGAACCTATCCAACATATTGATATAAAGACGTTTAACGCAATCCCGTTGATAGAGGCCTTTGATCATATGGCATTTCAGTCACGTAACCTTGCTAACGCCTGTAAGATCTACGATACAATGCTTGCGGATACTGAGTGCTCGGTTATCCTCTGTCTTGCTGGTTCACTGGTGAGCGCAGGACTCAAGAACGTCATCGTCGATATGGTTCGTCATAACATGGTCGATGCGATAGTGTCAACTGGTGCCATCGTCGTCGATCAGGACTTCTTCGAAGGGCTTGGTTTTCAACATTATCGTGGGGAGATCCGTGTGGATGATTCACAGCTTCAGAAGATGCACATCGACAGGATTTATGATACCTTCATTGACGAGGACGACCTACGCGTCTGTGATATGACAACAAAGAAGATTGCTGATGGGCTCCCCCCACGGCCGTACTCCTCCCGGGAGTTCATCTACGAAATGGGGCGCTACCTTGAGAAACATGGGAAGAACCCTGATTCGTTTGTCCGTGAGGCGTACACCCATGAGATCCCGATATTCTGTCCAGCATTCTCAGACTCAAGTGCCGGGTTCGGATTAGTGTTCCATCAGCATGAACGAAAAAACAACTATCTGACGATTGATTCGGTGAAGGACTTCAGGGAGCTTACGGAGCTGAAGGTGAAATCAAAACAAACAGGGTTGTTTATGATCGGTGGTGGGGTCCCGAAGAACTTTGTGCAAGATACCGTGGTCGCTGCTGATATTCTTGGGGTTGATGCCCCGATGCATAAGTACGCTATCCAGCTTACGGTTGCAGATGAACGTGACGGTGCTCTGTCCGGTTCGACCTTGAAGGAAGCAAATTCCTGGGGGAAGGTCGACACGGGGTACGAGCAGATGGTGTACGGGGAAGCGACCATTACATTCCCCCTGCTAGTCAGCTATGCGTATCATAAAGGGTCATGGAAGAAGAGGAAGCAACAGAAACTGAATCAATTGTTCTCATAGTCCATCTCAGATAATCATTATATAGCTGACTCATTTCTTGTTTCTCCTGTGAAAACATCACTACAAAGAAAATTGAAGCAGTTACAACAGATATTACAAGACCTAGGGAGCTGTGCGATTGCGTATTCTGGTGGGATGGATAGTACTTTTTTGATTAAGGTCGCCTATGATATCCTGGGTGAAAACGCTCTTGCAGTCACTGCAGCCTCCTCCATCTATACTCAGAAGGAACTGTTGGATGCAAAAGGCTTCGCAAAAGCAATTGGGATACCCCATATAATTCTTCAATCAAAAAATCTCGACATCCCCGGGTTTTCTCAGAACTCACCTGACCGGTGTTATTTTTGCAAGAGGGAGTTGTTCCATAAAATACAACAGATTGCAAAGAAACATCATCTTAATGCAGTTTTAGACGGTTCGAATGCTGATGATGTATCTGACTATCGACCTGGAGCAAAAGCAAAACAAGAACTTGGCATCAGAAGCCCGCTGCAAGAGGTTGGTCTTACAAAACAAGAAATAAGAGAGCTTTCAGCATCCATGAAAATGAAAAGCGCAAAAAAACAACCTTTTGCCTGTCTTGCCTCCCGCTTCCCGTATGGTACGAAAATCACCAAGGAGCGCCTCAGACAAGTCGAGTCCGCAGAAAACTATCTGTTTTCCCTTGGAGTCACACAATGTCGTGTCCGGTACCATGGTCATGTCGCACGAATTGAGGTGGGAATCGATGAGTTACCCCTTGTTCTTCGTAATGCGAGCAAGATTACCAAACGTTTTAAAACACTTGGTTTTACATACATCACCCTTGACCTGGAGGGATATCGGACGGGAAGTCTGAACGAGGTGCTGGAGTTATGAAAAAATTGTTACAAGATTATAAAGCGGGGAAGGTCGACCTTTCAACAGTCCTGCAGAAACTCCGCTCGCTTCCCTATGAGGATCTCTCGTTTGCTAAACTGGATACACATCGAGAGATTAGAAAAGGATTTCCTGAGACGATATTCTGCCAGGGGAAAACCATCCCTCAGATAGTGCAGATCCTAAAAAAAATACCAAAGGAACAGAACATCCTGCTGACGAAAGCAAATAAAAACGTTTTTACCGCAGTAAAGAAACTGTATCCGTCGCTACAGTATAACGAATTAGCTAAAACTATTGTTATCCCGCGGTACAAACCCCGACAAAAGAAAGGCACCATCTTAATACTCACTGCAGGGACGTCTGATATCCCTGTCGCGGAGGAGGCTGTGGTCACCGCGCGGCTTATGGGAAACAAAGTCGAAAGCGTCTATGACGTTGGAGTGGCTGGTGTTCATCGCCTGTTCGATATTAAGGAGAAGATTTTTCATGCAAATGTCATCATCGTAATCGCAGGGATGGAAGGTGCACTTGCTAGCATCGTCGGAGGGCTTTCCTCAAAGCCAGTGATCGCGGTTCCAACAAGTGTCGGATACGGGGCAAGCTTTAAGGGGATAGCACCGTTGTTGACGATGTTGAACTGCTGTGCAGAAGGTGTTGCGGTGGTTAACATCGACAACGGCTTTGGTGCTGGGTACTTTGCAAGCCTCATCAACAGGTGAATAATAATGACGATACTGTATTTTGATTGTTTCTCCGGTATTGCGGGGGACATGATCCTCGGTGCGTTAATTGATCTTGGAGTGGATAGCGCTGTCCTCAAAAAAGAGTTACGAAAACTTCCCTTAACGGGTTACGACATACTTGTGAAGAAAGTGGAGTCGAACCATATCGCAGCGACCGATGTGACGGTAACAGTCACAGAGGATCAGCATCATCGCAGTCTGTCTGATATTATTGATCTTCTCAAACGCAGCACACTTGATGATACTGTGAAACACCTCAGTCAAAAAATCTTTCAAAACCTCGGTGCGGCAGAAGCAAAGATCCATGATGTGGATGTCGAAGAAGTGCATTTCCATGAGGTTGGCGCAGTGGATTCGATTATTGATATCGTCGGGTCGGTCATTGGAATTACGAAGCTTAAGATTGAAGTGATTTATTGTTCACCACTTCCGTTAGGCCACGGGTTTGTATCCTGTGAGCATGGGATGCTTCCGTTACCTGCCCCAGCAACCGTTGAGCTGCTGAAAGATATCCCTGTGTATTCTGTCGACAGGAATCAGGAGACGGTGACACCGACTGGGGCAGCAGTAATGAAGACGCTTGCTGATTCGTTTGGCGATATTCCTCTAATGAAAATCAAAAAGATCGGCTACGGCTGTGGAAAAATACCAAGCAGTTACCCAAGCCTCTTACGGGTGTACCTCGGGGAGCGGTGTTATCCTAAACGAGGAAAAAAACAAGGAAATGAAAGAACCTGCAAATAAAGTGTGGCATCAGGGCTCTTTGTTATTTCTTCTGAACAGCGAGATTGAGGTCCTTGACAAGTGCTTTGATGTCAATACCATGCACAGTTGCGATATCCTTTACTTTCTCAAAGGATGCAGCAAGACAACCGATACAACCGATGTTATATTTCATAAAAACCATTGCTGTTTCCGGATACGTGTCGATGACCTCTTTGATCGTCATTTCTTCAGAAATCTTCTCTTTACTCATGATTTCACCTATTTTGTAATTCCCCGGTATAATAACCTCACATATAAGGATTCGTATAATCTTTTAGTGAGGAGAACCGGACGGTGGGATCCGGCAAAAAGAGGAGACTTCAACTAGGAAGGCTTCCCGTCCGGTAGATGCTTCCTAAACGCTGAAAAGCATTCTACGTATTTAAATAAAAAGAACAGGTCAGTGAAACTATTCACAAAAATCATTGAAATCTTTTTTTTTAGATGTCAAACAACACCTGGACAAACAACGGGTCTTCCTCATGAACCTGCAGCATATGATATGTCACCGCTTTTATCTCCACACCCATCCGATGTTTCTTTGTATCGTACTTCTCCCCAAAGACACGGGCAGACAGGCTCGTCCCTGTAAGAGTCACCTCAAATCTCCCGAACACAAGATCATAAGCCCCGTTCAAAAAAAGAAGCTGCGAAAGCCAATCTACTAAGAGCTGTTCGAGATCAGGTGCTTCCAATACGATCGTGTACTCACCAATTGGTTGAACGGCTGATTCATCAGTAATAATATCAAACATGCCTTCAGCTGCATGCTCAAAAGCCTCAGAAAGGGTCTTGCCATAGGCTTTCACACCAACATCAGCGGTATGCTCGATAAGCTCGTACTGTTTCATAATGCTGCCTTGGTAACATCACCAGGACAATCACAAGAGTGCCTCTCATCAAGGGATTGAATCGTCTGATGCAGGATCTTTGACACTGATGGTTCTTTCTTTGTATACACCAAAGCAATCTCTCCAGCAGGCAGTTTCCTCTGTAGACCCGCGGCCATGTTGCAGACCAGGCATACCGAGGCAAAACACATCCCTTTTTCCCTCGCAAGCACCGCTTCGAGTCCCATGGTCATTCCAACGACATCAGCAACCATAGAGTATAGCTTGATTTCCGCGGCTGTCTCCAACCGAGGGCCTTCGGTGACAAGATACACGCCTTTGTCATGCACCGTGAGTTCCTTATTCTTCCTGCAGTTTTTCAACAGAAGCTCTCTGAGTGATGGGCAGAACGGCTCTGACATATCCACATGTACTCTTTTCTCCTCAAAGAACGTCATCGGCCGTGATTTCGTCGCATCAATAAAATCATGAGGGATCACCAGATCACCAGGCTGGATCGCCTGTTTCATCGACCCGACTGTTCCAACAGAAATCACACAGGGGATATGGCTGCTTGCGAAGGCTTGGATGTTGCCACGATGATTCACCCGATGTGGTGGGAGGTTTGCGTGTTCCCCATGACGCTGTATGAAGAAAACCTCATGATCGCCCAGTGTCGAGATAGACATACTGACCTCGCCATAGGGTGTGTCCACTTTGATTTTTTCCGGGTTTTTCATCAAATCCGGCAGCTGATGCCCACAGAGAATCCCGATTTTCATATACATTCCCGGAACCAAGAAATGTTTAATTGTTTAAAGACATACCTATGCTGATGAGAGTCGCTGCGTTATTCTCCGGTGGAAAGGACTCGGTCTTCGCCCTGTACATCGCACAGCAGTACGGATGGGAGGTGACCCATCTCGTGACCCTGCTTCCTGATAAAACAGACTCCTGGATGTTCCATTCTATCAATATTCAGCACACAGATATGCTTGCACAGGCACTTGGCATCCCACTTGTGAAAAGTACGACTAATGCTGAAAAGGAAACAGAGCTTCTTGATTTACAGAAACTCCTGCAAGGACTTGAGATTGATGGGGTGATAAGCGGGGCGATCGCCTCTGAATATCAACGGACC
Organism: uncultured Thermoplasmatales archaeon; assembly: GCA_964558215.1. Lineage (GTDB taxonomy): Archaea > Thermoplasmatota > E2 > DHVEG-1 > DHVEG-1 > SM1-50. The sequence goes on along the minus strand of CAZLDE010000005.1, from coordinate 12,144 downwards.
CGCATAGAGAAAATCTGTAATGAGATTGGTATCAAATCATTCACACCACTTTGGCATAAAAACCAATTACTTCTGTTACGAGACCAGGTCAACGCAGGGTTCCATATCATCATCGTTGGAGTGTTTGCAGAAGGCTTTACTGAATCATGGCTTGGGAAGACCATCGACAAAGCAACAATAGAAAAACTGGAACAGTTGAACCAGAGCCATGGCATCAACATTGCAGGCGAAGGAGGGGAATATGAGACATTGGTGCTCTCCGGGCCCTTGTTTTCCCAGCGGCTTGTGATAGATGAATCTGTAAAAGAATGGAATCGGGATTCAGGCGTCCTTCAGGTGAAAAAAGCGCACCTTGAGAATTACACAAACGTCAGATAATTCAGTGCTTTTAATTGTTGAAGAAACAGAAAGAGGCGTTGATCAATGTTTTTTTCATCAGAGGACTCTTTGGTGATCACCTCAAGGATCTCATGGACGGTTTTTTCTCCGTCGCATTGTTTCCAGATCAGTGAGCCGAGTTTGTCAAGGTTCGCCTCAAAGGTGTTCTCCCGTCGTAAGACTTTACAAAAAGACTGACCAAGTTTCCCGGTGAACTTCGGAACGGTGATACGGACAAGACCATCATCGGTGGTTGACCAGGGGAACTCTCCTCGACGTGGGGTGTAGGTGAGAAACTCCTCAACCGTCGGAAGTCCTTTGCTTTTACTTTTCGTCTTTGGCGTAAATTTCCCTCAACGGGATGTATGCAAGGAGCGCTGCGATGAAGACCCAGACGAGTACCGATGGGAGGACTGGCGGGTAATCAAAGATCGCGAAGTTGAGTCCTGCGATGATGAGGAATGCGACAATGACACCCATCAAAGCTTCTCCTGCGATTAATCCCGCGGTGAGAAGAAGTCCGGTTCTTATAATCTTTTCTTTCGGGGCCACATCGGTTTGTTTGATTGCAAGATCCCAGTCACTGATTTCTTCTTCCTCCGCAGACCCGTATTTCTTGATAATCGCCCTATTAGTGATGGCACGGACGATACCACCGGCGAATATCGGTGTGCTCAGCGTAAACGGCAGATAGATACCGATTGCAACAGGAAGGACTGGGAGGTTGATAAGGATTAAGACAAATGCAAGGACTGCTCCAGCGACCACGAACGGCCAGACCATCTCACCACCGAGAACACCTTGGACGATCCCCTGCATGAGAAACGCCTGGGGTGCCGGGAGATTCGTACTACCGATATGGTATGCTTTGTCTAATGCTTGGATGACCAAGGCAAGAATCGGTGCAGCCGCAGCGACACCAATGATTTCCGCTATCTGCTGGTTTCGTGGCGTTGCACCAATCATCTGTCCACAGGTCATGGACTGTAGGACGTCCCCGGAGATGGCAGCGGCACAGCAGATGACCGCTGCGATAAGAATCGCAACACCTGCTGCTTCGAGATTTCCCGAAAGACCAAATCCAAGGAGAATCAATGATGTTATCAGTAACACTGAGACAGTCACACCGGAGATCGGGTTGTTCGATGAACCAAGCAACCCAGCCATGTATCCAGCTATCGCGCTGGCAACGAATGCGAAGAGGATGGCAAACACTGCCATGATGGCGGATACCGCCCATAAACTTGAGATGTACACGTAGATAAGGAAGACAGGAATCGTCAGTGCACCAATCATGAGGAAGACGAATTTGATGTTCAAGTCAGTATCCGTCCTCTTCTTTGCTTCCCCTGCTCCTCCTTTGATACCTGCGACAGCTTCCTTGATACCGCTTGCAAGGTTTGACCGGAGTTTGAAGATGGTGTACAAACCACCGACGACCATGGCACCGACACCGATGTATCGAATATATCGTCCCCAGATGGCGAAGAACCCCCAGATTTGAGACCCGATGTCATAGTTCCCAAATCCTAGGGCAAGAGCATCAGTCACCTCTGAGGGTGAATCAGGCATAGGAAGCCCTGTTGCAAGCGCTATAAGAGGCACAAGTATTACCCAGCCGATGAGTCCGCCAACAAAGACAAACGCAGCGATCTTGGGTCCGATAATCCATCCGACACCAAGCAATGCTGGTGACGTGGCAACACCACCATAGAAAACCCCCGATTTCTCTCCGCTACCGATATCAAATTTTCCGATATTGGCAATCCCATGGACTGCGCCAGCAAACATCTGAAGACCGACTTGACCGAATTTGAACAGGGCTGCGGTTAAGACACCAACAATAAGCCAAATCCCACTCACACCGCTTCCTTTTGTTTTTTTGCCTTTTTCTGTTTCATCTCCACCGACGGTTGTTGTGAGCACTGCGGCGACAGCGACACCTTCAGGGAAGGGAAGGTCTGTTTTGATGATTAGTGCTCTTCGAAGTGGCACCATCCAGAGGACACCTAGCATCCCACCGAACAATGCTATTAATGTGGTTTCGATGTAGTGGATTTCTTGCCAGGTTCCAAGAAGAACAAGGGCAGGGATTGTGAAAATGACTCCTGCGGCAAGCGCTTCACCAGCTGCAGCCCCCATCATTCCAATGTTAACCTCAAGGATTGTTCCTTTGAACGGTTTTAGGAACGCAAAAGCCATGACCGCTCCGGGGATTACTGCAGACACTGTCATTCCGGCGTACAAACCAAGATATGCGTTTGCAGCTCCGAGAATAACCGCAAGAATAGCTCCGACAAGCACCGCTTTCAGAGTGAGTTCTGGTATCTTTTTTTCCGCTGGGATAAATGAATGAAAATCGTCTCGAGATGACATAGATAATCAATATGATAAATATATTTCAGTGTTTATAAAACCATCGGTTTAAAACCCCTCCCTATGAAGAGGCAAAAACTTTTATAAGTCAATAGGGTATCGCAGGATGCCTGCCAGACCGCCAAACGCGGTATACAATGATTCTCCTTCTTCGCTGTCTCTTGTGATAAGTTTCACCGTAGCACTAGTTTTTTCGGCAAGGTCCGATAACTCATCGATTAAATCGACCTTCTGTGTGATGACCATGGGGATTGATGTCTTGCACGTCGGGCATGAGGGCGGAGTAAAAGATTCCAACACTTCCTCACTGAGGGTTTTTTCCTGCGTGTATCCACAGGACTGACATTTCATCGTCACCCGATACTTCCGTACATTCTCTGAGAGCAGGAGGGTGTCAACCACACCCATTTCAAGAGCTTTTCTCACCTGATGTTCCCCGTAGACCGCCATGCTTTTCTCTGATTTGGTGACCTCCGCGAGGAATCGTTTCATAATCTTCTTTTCTTGGGAAACCCGCAGATCAGTCATCTTGTCAGCTGCAGCTGCCACCAGATCCCGAAGTCCGAATTCATCGGTGTAACCGGTATCAAATGTATCGATGATTTTTTTCTGCACTTCATAGTGCAAGTAGGACTCATTGACAAAATACTGTTTTGTCGGTCCTGGACCGCCCACCAGGATTCCTTTTATGTTTGGCTCTGCAAGAAAAATTTCGCTTGCACGTTCTCCACATTTGACGAACCATTCATGAGCAGCAATCTCGGTTAACCGTTCGAACCTCCGCTGTGATTGACCGCCTCTACCGTGTTTCCCTGGGACCTGTGATGTCATGTACCGGAGCATCTCGACACGGCTTCCACGTAACATGCCTATCGTGCATTCTCGGCGATCTATGAGAAACAACCCGTAAATTTCCTTTTCTGTGAGCATGTCCTCCAGGGGTTGGGTGTAGAACTCAGAGTCACATCGATAAAGGAATGTCACCACCGGCATCGGTGGCTCGATGATATAGGCAACCATGTCGGTCTTGTCAGCACCGACGCTTTTATGACCCACGAACATAGCAAGACCATTTGGTGGCGGCTGCTTGAATGTCTTCAGGCGGCTCATGATCGATTCGATTGCGGATAACACGTTTTTCATCGTTGTTTTTGATTTAATATTCTGAGATTGTGAGTACTCGTTTCGAAGATAGGATACGACATCGAAGATTTGTTTTGAAGGTGGGACGTATAATGAGATCAGCTCAGTGTGTTTCCCTCTGCATTTCTTCAGTTCTTCCAGCGATCGTCTCAGGTCATAGATCTGCCGCTGGGTCATTTCATCTGTCATTGTTTAAACACCTTTATTATTCTCTTTTTATAATCATTTTTTTCAAAATTCAGGTAAGTAAATGTTACAAGGAGAAATGTTCCCCTTTCATGGGCGTAAGCACTTCTGCAGTGTCCTTCAATGCTTCTGCAAGTGGTGTACGGTCGGAGCTGTGGAAGAGCACGATTTTTTCTGGGTTACATTTCCTTGCAAATTCAATCAGTTCACTATGACCCGCATGTGCAGAGAAATCATAGTAGTGGACCTCACAGGCCACTTTTTCAATGACCCCATAGAAATTAAGCTTCCCTTTTTCTATCAGAAGTCTGCTGTTGGTCCCTGGGATTTGATACCCGGTGAGAAGCACCGCGCTTTTCTTATCGTTTTTCAACTTGTTCATGTAGGATAAAACAGGGCCACCGTCCATCATGCCACTTGAGGTGACAATGACTTCTGCCTTGACCGCATTCTTGCGACTCTGTTCTGAATGCACCATATTGACTTTTTTTAGTGCTTTTCTAAGGTCATCGACGGAGCGGAGGTACTTCGGGTACTTCAAATAGATCTTTGAAATCTTTTTTCCCATTCCGTCGAACCAGACGTTATACCCAGCATCTTTGAGTACGAGCAGTATTTCTTGTGAACGCGAGACCGCAAACGCCGGAATGATCGCAGTGCCGCCTCGATTGATGACTTCCTCTATTTTTTCAAGGAATTTTCTTTCTAATTGCTTCCTATTTTCATGTTCTCTACCAGCGTAGGTTCCTTCCATGAAAAGTATGTCGCAAGGTACCGGTTTTGTTCCTTTCACGAGCCTCGTATCGACGGTGTTAAGATCACCGGTGAATAAAAGTCGTTTATCTCCAATGAGTTCAAACATGAGCGCGCCAGGGATGTGACCTGCGGAATGGTAATGCACCGTATAGTTCTCTCCAAGTTCTCGTTTCTTCCCTGGTTCGACTGGGACATAGCTATGCTCCGCTTCTTTGACATCAGCATTGGTAAAAGGGATTGAGTAGCCATCCATCTGCGCTATCTTGACGGTGTCTTTCTGTAATAAATTACTTATGACTGCTGTCGGCTCAGTCGTGATGATGCGGTGATCTGATTGAGAGCAGAGCCAGGGGATCATCCCGCAGTGATCCAGATGTGAATGAGTAAGGAACGTCAGATCAATTGGTGGTGGCGGTAGGGGGAACGTTGGTGGTTTTCCTGGGGACATCCCGTAGTCAAACAGGAATTTCATATCCTCAATTTCAAGGACCATCGCTAAATTGCCGACTTCGTCACTGCCACCAAGAAATTGACATCGAATGCTAGAATCCATTTACATCAAACCTTTTCATAAACAGGACCTCCTAAAGAAAAAAGAGGTTGATTAACCTTTGGTCATCTCTGCAGAGGCTTTACAATTAATGTTGTTTCATCTTTATCGACGATGATTACTTTCGTGTTTGTTTCAATTATCGTATCAGATTTCGCCTGCCAGTATTCTCCTTTATAACGGACAAAACCGGTTTTCTCAGGGGTGATCCGTTCTATTGTAACGGCATGTTCCCCGCCGAATTTACCCAACACTGATTTTTTCTTTCGTATCTGCAGTATCTTGTATAACAGGAATGCGAAGAACACTGCGAAAAGCACGATGACGACCAACATGATGATTAAAGCATCTATCATATACTCACCTGATATCAGCCATTTTCTGGTTGGATAGCTGGGGATGAGGAAGATCGAGCCGATGACAAGGCAGAGAATCCCTCCGACACCAACAACACCAAAGCCAGGGATGAGGAATATTTCTATCGCGAGCAGTAGACATCCTATTATTATAAAGATTATGCTTAACGTCGAAATGGTGAACCCGGACCCTATGAGGGAAAGCAGGATAGCGATGACGCCAAACACCTCTGCGCCATATCCTGGTGAGGAGATCCCGATCAACAACGAAAAAAGGCCAAGCATCAAAAGCAGGGATGCTAAGATGGGGTTTGAGATGAGTTTGAGAAGCTGGATCTGTATCGATGGTGAATACAGGATCTGCTCAGCATCTTTCGTCTCAAGGTTGACTAAGCCGGATGCTGTGGTGATGGATCGTCCATCGATGTCATCTAAGAGATGGTCGACACTGGATGCGACAACCTCGATGACATTGCTTTCCTTAGCAATCGTCGCATTGACGTTTTTGTTTTTCGTGATAAACAGTCCTGCTAAGGTCGTATTCCGATTATACATCGTCGCCCGTTCTTGCAGCCATTCGACAAGGGCGTTGATGATCTTGGAATCGTTAATGAATCGTGTTCCCTCCAGGGTGGTTTCGATAGGTTGACACGAGCCGATGATGGTGTGATTCGCCATGGCGGCAAGTGGTGTGCTAAGCAGGATGAACGTTCCTGCGGACCAGGCGGTCGCTCCACTGGGGGCGACATAGCCGATGATCGGGATCGTGCTCTGTTTTATTTTCGCAGCGATCTCAAAGGTCTGGTCAAGACCACCACCCGGTGTGTTGAGAAGAAGCACGACTGCGTTTGCCTGCAGTGACTCAGCCTGTTTGAAGCTATCAGAGATGATCTCTACCGTTGCTTGATCGATAGTGCCGGTGATTTCAACAAGAAGCACGCTGGAGGATTGTGCTGACGCACTGATTGACAAAAAAAGAATGATGAAAAAGAAAAAAATGAAGATATTGTATGTGTGTCTCATTGTTCAACTTTTTTCGTCATTGCTTTTGCCATACCTGCCATGGTACCTATCTCGCCACCAGGTACGATGATAAGGTTTTTCTCCCGTGCTATCTCTGTGAGCGTCTGTAATTCTCTGAGTCGTAAAGCAATGGGTGTTTTTTCATACAGTTTAGCCGCCTCTGTCATTTTCGCTGAAGCTAGGAGCTCTCCTTCTGCCATGATGATCCGTGAACGTTTCTCTCGCTCGGCTTCCGCTTGTTTAGCGATTGCTCGAAGCATTTCCTCTGGTAGCGAGACATCGCGTAAAGTAACAGCTGATACTTTTATCCCCCAGGGGTCAGTTCCGGTGTCTAAGATGGATTGAAGATTTTTGTTCAGTTCTTCTCGTTGTGATAAGAGTTCATCAAGGTTTTTTTGACCAAGGATATCTCTTAGCGTTGTCTGAGCAAGTAAACTGGTCGCCATGTCATAGCGCTGTACTTCAACAATTGCTTTTTGTGGATCTGTTATTCTGAAATAGACAACGGCGTCTACATCTACTGTTACGTTGTCATTGGTGATGATTCGTTGTTTTGGTACGTCGATGACTCGTGTTCGCAGATCCATTCTCACCGGTTTGTCTATGATGGGGATAATGAAGACAAGTCCGGGTCCTTTAATTCCAAGTAATCTTCCTAATCGAAAGATAACAATCCGCTGGTACTCTGGCATGATTTTTATTGCTGATGTTAAGACAGCTATTAAAAAAACTACGACTATAAACACTATGATGACTGCGGTCATCAGATCAACCATATTGTACAACCTCCGGTGTTGAAAAACACCACTTGGTTTTTAAGCATTTCTGTAACTCTTTTTTTGAAACGATATTTTTAAAAGAGAGTATCTCCTTCTCTGATGTCGATGGCGGGGAGCAATGTTATGTCTGAAATCATTTCCATAAAAGCCCGGGAGGTCCTTGATTCTCGGGGTAATCCCACGGTCGAGGTTGATGTTTTCACTAACCAAGGAGTCTTTCGAGCGATGACCCCGAGTGGTGCGAGCGCGGGGCAACATGAGGCGATTGAATTACGAGATGGTGATCAGAAACGGTATCTTGGGAAAGGGACATGCACAGCGGTGGAGAACGTAAATAAAAAGATAGCTCCAAAACTGATTGGTTTAGATTGTCGTCATCAAGAAACACTTGATACTCTTATGTTAAAGATCGATGGTACAGAAAACAAAGAAAAACTGGGTGCGAATGCGATTCTTCCTGTTTCCATGGCAATAACAAAAGCAGGCGCTGCAGCAACGAGTGTACCTCTCTATGTGTATATCGGTGAGTTGTTCGGCGAGATCCCGCATCGTCTGCCTGTCCCGATGTGTAATGTGATTAATGGTGGGAAGCATGCGGGTCAGGAAAACTCGATCCAGGAGCATATGCTCATGCCGACTGGTGCGAAGACCTTCACTGAGGGGATCCGGATGATTTCTGAGACATATCATCATCTCGCAAAACTGTTAAAAGGTAAATTTGGTGCGAGTGGTGTTTTGATAGGCGATGAAGGAGGGTTTGCCCCTGCTCAGATAGTTAATATCAACGAACGGCTTGATTTGATGCTGCTTGCGGTGGAGAACGCTGGTTATTCCGGGAAGATGAAGATTGCATTGGATCCTGCGTCAAGTGAATTTTTCTACGAGAGGGTATATAAGATCGGGGAGAAATCCTATTCTGGTGGGGAGATGGTTGATTTCTATGTGGGTCTCTGCGACCGGTATCCGATCGTGAGTATCGAGGATGGTCTTGCTGAGGATGACTGGGAGTCCTGGGTGGAGATGACACGTAAACTCGGAAGCAGGATTCAGATTGTTGGTGATGATCTGTTTGTGACTAATACGAAACGTATTCAGAAGGGAATCGATTTGCAGGCTGCTAACTCCGTTCTCATTAAACTGAATCAGATTGGGACTGTCTCTGAGACGTTAAATGCGATTAAGATGGCACAGGATCAGGGCTGGACCGCTGTTGTGAGTCATCGGAGTGGTGAGACAGAGGATACCTTCATCGCTGATCTTGTTGTTGGGACAAACGCTGGGCAGATTAAGACTGGTGCACCAGCGAGAAGCGATCGGAACGCGAAATACAACCAGCTGATACGTATCGAAGAGGCCCTTGGGGAGAAAGCAGAATACCCTGGAGTTGATTTCCGGGAGACCCTCTGAGAAACATAAACATTTTTATCTCTGTTCTGATACACCCCATGGAGGTTGTATTATGAAAATATTGATTACGGATAAAACAGAAAATGCGGTTATCCAACAATTAAAGGACGCTGGTCATGAGGTGACGTTTAATGAAATGGACCCAGCGACGCTTCTCAAGGAGATTTCTCAGTACGATGGGTTGATGGTACGAAGTAGGACCAAGGCGACTGCTGATGTCATCACCGCTGGTGCGAAGGGACATCTCAAGGTCATTGGCAGAGCAGGGATTGGTGTCGACAACATTGATCTTGTTACCGCATCAAAACATAAGATCAAGGTTGTGAACGCACCGACGGGTACAACCGAAAGTGTCGCGGAGCTTGCGTTCGGACTGATGCTTGCGACGTCCCGTTCCATTTCACAGGCGGACCGTTCGATGAAACAAGGTCTCTGGGAGAAAAAAGCATTCAAGGGTGCTGAGCTCTGCGGCAAGACCCTGGGTATCATCGGCATCGGACGAATCGGCACTGAACTTGGAAAACGGGCCATGGCGTTTCACATGAAGGTCCTTGCGTATGATAAGTACATCCAGAAATCACCGGCTGACAAGATTACAATGGTTCCCTTGGAGACCCTGCTGAAGGAATCAGATTATATCTCACTGCACATCCCCTTCGTCAAAGCGGAGGGAGCAACGATTAAGGAAGCTGATTTTTCGAAAATGAAAAACGGTGTCATCCTTATCAATTGCGCCCGCGGTGGGGTTGTTGATGAACAAGCCTTGCTAAAACATCTGAACGCAGGCAAGGTGCAGGCTGCTGGTCTTGACGTATACGCGGCAGAACCACCGACCTTCAAGGACCTGGTGAACCATCCGAAGGTCGTCTGCACGCCGCATATCGGAGCATCGACAAAGGAAGGGCAGTTGCGCGCTGGGAAGATCTGTGCTGAGCAGATGCTTCTCGTCTTGAATGGGAAAACCCCTGAGTTCTGGGTGAATAAAAAGATGATGGAAGGACAATGAAGAAAAACGACTCTGCTAGTAAAGCGATGAAGAATCTTGATAGTATCATCGAAAAGATTGACCAACGGATTGGTGAAAAGGAAAAAATACGGGAGGATGCGTTGAAGACATCCCGTGATATCATCATCAATTGTCGTCGTGGGATTCAGCAGCTCCATCGTGATCAGATGCCTGAGGCAGAAGAGTTCATCCGACAGGCATCAGAAAAACTCATTCATTTGTTTGAGGTCACAAAGGATCACCCCGATATCTACCATGCCGGTTTTGTCGAAAACGCAGCCCAGGAGTATGTGGAGATCCATTGTCTGTATAACATCATGAAGGAAGAGGACCTGCCAGACCCGGATAGCATCCAGACGACCTCCAGTGCATATTTACTTGGGCTCTGTGATGTCGTTGGTGAGCTGAGACGTGGTGCCCTTGATTTCATGCTTGAGGGGAATACCACGAAGGCAGGAGAATACCTTGGGTATATGGATCGGATTTATGATGCTATCATGAGTTTTGATTATCCATCGTCACTGGTCCCTGTGAAAAAGAAGCAGGACATGGTACGGGGTCTTATTGAGAAGACACGTGGTGAGCTGGTAGTCTCCAGTTGTGAACGACGGATCCATGATAGGACTCATGAGTTCCATGGGATTCTGGATCAGGTCAACTGCGAGGGTCACAACAGGAAGAAAAAGGCTGATGAGGATGACGAAGAGGATATCGATGTCGATAAGGTGTGGTAGTTTTTTTCCTTTTTTTTGATTTTTTACGAAATGTTTATAAAAACCCTTTATATACTATAAGGAGGGAAATTTTCTTATGGCCGAGGTTCAGGTGGAAAACATTGTCTTTTCTTTCTCTTTGTCGTGCTCCTTGGATTTAGCAAAACTTGCGGAGATTCTGCCTGATGTACAGTATAATCCAGAGGATGTCCCCACAATAGTCCTACAGTTCCCACATCCCCGGTCCATGGCGACCCTTTCTTCGGATGGGACCGTGGTGGTGACCGGGCCGAAAAGCATCGATGAGGCGCAGGATGTGGTAAAGATGATTCTGGATCGTCTGAATGTGGTTGGTGTTGAGGTCCAGGAACCCCCTGAGATGTCAGTTCGGAATGTGACTGTATCAACAAATCTTCACCAGAAACTAAAATTACGCACTCTTGCAAAGACATTTCATATTGAGGATTTTGACGAAAAGGAGTTCCCTGGGTTGGTTTATAAAGGTGAGGACCCAAACACAGTTATACTACTGTTTGATACGGGGAAGATTGTCTGTAATGGAAACAAACTGGAAGATGTTACAAGTGCCATTGAGAAAATATTGGAGAAACTGTTATCGTTTGGTATAGAAAAGGAGGAAAATGTATGCCAGAAGTAATCGTAGAAAATATTGTCGCGTCAACGTCGTTTTCCGATAAACTGGATTTGGACGTTATCGCACAATCATTGGAAGAAGCAGAATATGAGCCTGAGCAGTTTCCCGGACTGGTGTATCGTTTAAGCAGCCCGAAAACCGCAACGCTTCTGTTCAGAAGCGGTAAGGCGAATTGCACAGGCGCAAAAAATATTGAGGACGTTCGAACAACGATTAACATCATTGCCGAGAAACTGAAGAAATTAGGCGTCGAGGTCTATAAGGACCCTGAGATTGTCATTCAGAACATCGTTGCGATTTCTGACCTTGGTGGTGAGCTGAACCTCAATGAGGTCGCCATGGCATTAGGACTTGAGAACGTTGAGTATGAGCCTGAGCAGTTCCCTGGGCTGGTCTATCGGATAAAAGAGCCTCGCGTCGCGATGCTGCTGTTCGGCTCAGGGAAGATTGTCTGCACTGGTGCACGGAAGATAACCGATGTCTCTCTTGCCGTGGAGAAATTGTCCCAGGAGCTTTCCTCTCTTGGGTTAATTCATCATTAAGGTCTCCTGACCTTTTCAGAAAAAGAGATTCTCCGGCAGGAGATGTCTCCCTCTTTTTTTTTTGTCGGCAAGGAGTTGATGCTGAAGAAAATTTTATGTACTTGTTGTTCATTTAGGGGAAGGTGAGGGGGTCTAAAGAATTGAATTGAAAATTCTTTTTTCATTCTTTTCCTCCCAGACTTTTTAGACCCCTTCTCTTCATTTTGATAGTACCTTGTTTTTTTTTTAACGTTTTCTAAGCGAGAAATCCCCATGCTTTAGCGCGGGGATGAAT
>CAZLDE010000004.1:22217-24186 GCA_964558215.1 uncultured Thermoplasmatales archaeon | reverse complement strand
TCAGAAATAGGAATCCTCATCGTTATTTCATTCACTTGATTGCCGAACTACTGCTCTCGATAGAAAACTACAAATATAACGTACCAAATAGCTATCATATATAAGAAGAGAGGGAGCCATGGTTTGGGTACAAAGACCAAAGATACCATACATGAAAAATAACATAAAAAAATTTTATATATTAATAATAATCTTAATCCTTACCTTTCACATCTCCCCCACCATCACTTCTCTTGCTTCTCCAACACCTGATCCCATTCTTACCATCACTACCATCACTGCAACACCAGACCCAGTCACCGAAGGCAACCTCGTGTTCATCAATGTCACCATACAAAACATAGGACCTACCAACATCTCCACAGGAGACGAAATACTCATCACCGTCAAAGTCGACAATGAACAAACAATCGCAGCGTCTCTCACCGACACCCTGGGGTTGAAAAAAAACCAACAACGCACAGAAAATCTCACCTGGACCGCAGCACTTGGCCCCACACAACGCAGAACCCTCCATATAACACTGAGCTATCAAGGAGACCCTCAGGGACCCATAATAGACCATGAGATACGAATTACTGAACGGAAAACAGACCTGCTCTTTCTCACGACCCCTTCTATCAGTCATATCACAACCCCTGGCACACCCATCACGATTGCAGCATTGATAACAAACATAGGAAAGAACACCACACAACCCATCAACATCTCTCTCAAAATCGACCAGTCGCTGAAACAATGGTCTATTAAAAACAACGGTCTTGCCAAAGGAGAATCCTGTGGCGTATCTTTTAATTGGACACCCCCTGTCTTTGGAATCTATACCATCAACCTGTCCATCGACCCGAAAAAAACCATAACAGAGGAGCTTAAAAGCAACAACTATTATGAGACGACAACCTCAGTCATCCCCTGGTGGAACACCAGCTGGCATTACCGTCGGGTCTACAACGTGATAGGAACCGGAAACATTTCAGTACCTGTTAATTTCACCGCGATCCTCCACTCATTAGATATTGATAACAAGGCATTTGAAAACACCAGTATCGCAATCATCCGCTACAATTCCAACGGCACCATGACTCTAGTGACCTCCTTCTTGTTTAACGAAAGCAGTAATTTCCATAATCGCACCAACGCCAGTGGCACACTGTTCTGGACGGTACCGCGATCTTCTCTTTATGCCGTCTATTTTGATGTCAATGAAAATAGAGGTATACGCACTTCTTTACCTGAATCAAAAAACCTCACCCAATCAGGGTCAGCATCTGCAACCGTCATCTCAACACAAGGCTGGTGGCCTGAATTCATCACCACATTTGAGACCTACTACCAACTCAATAAAATGCTCAACGTACAAGTGCATACAACAGCAGAAGCAAAAAACCTGACCGCACGTTTCTTCTGGAATGGTCACCCTGAATTTAGTATGCCGCTTACCACAACAGACAACCTTACCTGGTCAAACACCACCCAAAAACTCTCAAAAAGAGGGGATTGGACGATACAAGTGTATGGTTACGACGACGCCGGAAACTACACCCCTTCCCTCATCGTTAATTTTTACATCGGCCAACCAGATCTTCTCGTCACGGCACTCACTGCTCCAACAGTCAGTTACGTGAACCACTCCATCAATATTACTGCATACGTCACGGCTGTAAACACGACCGTACAACATGTGAATGTGTCTCTTCTCATCGATAACGTCATCAATCAGACTAAAACGGATTTAACCATTCAAAAAGATGAGAACCGGACCCTTCAGTTCACCTGGAAACCAACCAAAAAAGGAAAACACAATGCCACAGTGAGGATTTACTATACTGATTCAAACCCGGGCAACAACATGAAATCAAAGACGGTGACTGTTGAGGGAATCCCGGACCTTGCTGTGTTAAACATTTCAGTACACCCCACCCCTGTCGACGAAGGCGACCCTGTCTCAGTCACTGCATCTATCCGCAAC
>CAZLDE010000004.1:0-22207 GCA_964558215.1 uncultured Thermoplasmatales archaeon | reverse complement strand
GTGATGGAAACGCCACCGGTTTTACCATCACCTTGTACTGTGAACAGAACCAAAACAACCATACCATGTATTATCTTGATGAACGGAACTCAACGATAATTGATCTGAAGAAAAACGAATATACGAATGTTACTTTGATCTGGGCATCAACCACGTATGGGAAAAACAGTTTTCATGGGGAATGGGCTGTCGGGATCCAGATTAGCAACACCACGCAAACCCCAGATAAAAACGGCTCAAATAACTACAAAGCCCTCTTCCATGCCTTATGGGTCACCCCTGCGGAACGAAACCCGCCCCTACTCACCAATCTTGAGTACCCAACGACACAGGAACTAGGAAACCTACTTCTCATCAGGGTGAAAGCCACCGATGCATCAGGGATAGACTCTGTAATACTCTCCATTAAACAACCAAATAAAAGCTATGTGAATGCCACCATGACTGCGAAAGATAACGATCGATACCAATACCAATTCGATCCAACGCAACTCGGCAGGCATACATTCTTTATCAAAGCAACTGATCTGTCCCCCTCAAAAAATCAGTCGATCATCACCGGGGCTTTTGATATCACCGATGATCTGACGCCTCCGACCATCACCTTCTATGGGATCACCCCCACGGTACAGATACCCGGACGCCAAATGGAAATCCGTTGTCTTGCCACTGACTACTCAGACATACAATCTGTTGAGCTGACAATCCTTTCCCCGGATAACCGCTCAGAGGTTCACCTGATGCGCACGAACCCACCTGACACCAAATATGTGTACACCAGCACCTTTGACAGCATCGGACGGTACCTCTTTTCAATCACAGTGCAGGACACAAAAGGAAATGAACGAACAACCCAGGAGAAAACATTCTGGATCACCAATGACCTCAACGACACCGACAGCGATGGCATCCCAGATGACTGGGAGCTCCGCTATGGATTGAACCCCTACGACCCCACCGATGCGCTGCTGGATATGGACAATGACGGTGCTAGCAACCTTCAGGAATACCGGCAAGGATCAAACCCTACAAAAGAATCCTCCTCCTCTGAATTCATCGACAGGTTACAGGAGAACGGGGTGTATCTTGTGGCCTCACTGCTAGTCTTTGCAAGCATAGTGGTCCTTTCTGTGTATGGTATGCGGAGGCGAAAACCATGACCATGATCACCCGTAGTAACCTGCCGTTCATCGGCATCATCATCTTTGCCTTCATGGTCTTGATCTTCTCTATTTGGGACATCATCTATAATGAACAATGGTTGGAGCGCATTGCCGCACTCTACAGTATCCTTATCATCCTGTGTATTTTATTCCTTGTATCAAAAGAGAAGAAAAAACCGACTGTCACAAAATCTGTTGACGCATTTGAAAAATCACTGCAAGGAAAACTACAGCATTTCAAATGCCCCTCATGCAATGGTATTTTTGCGATAAAAAAATCTAAACGAAACAACAAAAAACCGTTCCAGTTAACCTGCCCGGACTGTGGGATGACCGGGCATGTCCCAACACAGCCATCAAAAACCCTTGAAGAAATCCCTGAAAAAAAATCGGTCCACAAACGATTCACCTGTGAGCACTGCGGGGAATGGATGATGGTCTGGGCAGAAGGAACAGAGATCATCCAGGATGTCAGGGTGTATTCTTGTCCCTATTGTGGGACGAAAAACACGCTACGAACAGATTAGAGATGATGCCGAATTTTCACTGCTTCTCCCTGTGTTGCTTGGGTCATCTCCGCACCGTTCATCAACGCCACTCCAACACCACAGACCATTTTATTTTTTTTCACCAGCACCTCATCGCCGATCCGTATCAAGGGGTCCGCCTGTTTTATACCTGGTGCGAACACAGATCCCTTTAACGTGAAATCATCATGGATTTCTACCTGGTACTGATCCGTGTCACTAAAGCGTTGCGCGCCTGCCATCGTCAGTGAAATAAATCCTCGTTCTTCGGTCATCATCCCAAGCTGTGCCTTATGGTCCATGATTTTCTGATACGGATATTTCCCAGTGATTATACAATCCTTCATTAAAATATTAGCAAGAATTGGGCCGAACTGATAGCTTGCAAGCGATCGTACATTTTCATAGAAACGTTGCTGGGGTTTAATCCGAGGAAATTGTTGAACTTCTTGATGTAAGATTTTAGATAACATCGTAAGTGATTCAGAGGAGGTCGGTGTGTCCTTGCAGGTCACCTGCGGGTGGGGTATCAGGTCATTGACAAATGCCTGCATCGCTGGCGGAAGATGGATGAGTATCGACTCATATGTGTTTTTCTGCAAGTACTTCTGCAGAATGGTCCGTATCATCTTCTTTTCGTCTTCATCCCAATGACCGGTGACTGCGATATCATACCTCGAAGCAGGATACGTCAACTCCAGTTCTCGTGGGACCAGGCCGAGTGGTGAGGTGATAATGACCTCATGCACCACAAAGGGATTTGAACTGCTCAAAACGCATTCCCTGAAGAACCTGTGAGATTTTGAGAACGAATATGGTTTTTTTGCTGAACACGGGAGCAGAAGCAATATCCTTGCACTGGCTGGTTTTTCGAATCTCTGCAGAACCCTTTCCTGGAATCGTCTGACTTCTGGTCGTGCTAATGCATCCTTTGTTGTGGCCAGTAACACCTGTTTCCTGATGATTGGTGTTCGCTCCTCGAGATACTCATACTGCTGAAGATCAAGGATTCGGAGGAGCGCGGTCAGATGAGGTGTGCTGCGAATCCGAATTTCGGCAAGCTCCCGTAACGAACCAGCCAAGATCGCGTTTCTCACCTGTTTAATCTCCTGGTCAAGCATATAATAGTTATGATGCAGGATATCCTCATAACCCATCGCTGCCGCTTCTCTCTTTTTTCTGCAGGAAGGGCAGCTGCAGGGAAGCTCAGAGAGATTGTCTTTTTTCAGAGGACCTGTTGGGAAGAGGAAGGTTTCGTTTCTAGCTGCGATACAAGCGGAGAACGAATCAAAGACATCAACACCAAGATAGGTTAGAAAGGCAAGGGATGTCGGATCACCAACGCAGGGAAGATAGATGAGTTTTTGATAGCCCATCTGCCGTCGTAACTCTGTGACAACATCAATAAATCCTGTTTGATGAAAGAACAGTTGTCTTGCATTCGAAACTATGAAGAGCGTTGCTTCGCGGTTCTTGACAACTTCCGAAATTAGGTCTTTTTTTGCAGGAACAACTGCACAAGTAGTATTGGTGTTTTGAGACTGTGCGCTTCTGTGAAGCTCAGGAGGGACATCTTTTGGGTAGAGGAGGTACTCATGCAGACACGAGGTAGGCTGTTTCTTCTTTTGTGTGGAAAAAATGCTTTTCCCAATCAGTATCGAAGGTTTTTTGATCCTACCAGGTTTGTCTGTTAATACGATATCGGAGAATGCTGGTGCAGTGCATCGGGATGTATGAAGATAAAGGATAGTTGGTGTGACAATGGTCTCCCCATTATACATATACTGTCCGATACGGGCAGGGCCATCTCTCTGTTGAACTCTAAAATCCATTGATTACTGATACTGCTTCCTCTTTAAGAACATTTAGATTTATTGTTAATGGCGGAAGTACCGTTGTCCCGTAAACACCATCGCAATTCTTTTCTCGTTTGCAGCTTTAATGACCTCATCATCACGGATAGACCCGCCTGGTTGAATGATCGCTTTCACGCCTGCCTCAGCTGCAACATCCACCGCATCCCTGAAGGGGAAGAATGCATCACTTGCCATGATTGATTCTTTGATGTTCTCATTGCCTTTATGCGTCGCTATCCAGGTCGCATCCACCCGTGAGGTCTGCCCGCCACCGATGCCAACCGTCCGTTGGTCTTTTACAAACACCACAGAGTTTGATTTGATGTGTTTGACGCATTTCACGGCAAATGCCATGGATTCAAGATCCTGCTTCGAAGGTTTTCTAGCGCTCACAACTCTCCAGGTTTTCTGGTCTGCAAACCAGATGTCCCGCTCCTGAACAAGAAACCCTCCGACGACACTTCGTATATCTAACCCTTTTCTCTGGATTTTCCCTTCCAATCCTTTGAGCTCTAACAAACGCAGGTTTTTCTTCTCCTTAAAAACCGTTACCGCCTCCTTCTCAAAACCAGGAGCAACAATCACCTCAAGGAAGTATTTGGAAAGCTCCATGGCGACTTCTTTCGAAACCATTCTGTTGAAGGCCACGATACCACCATAAGGAGAATGGATGTCAGTGGCATACGCGTCTTGCCATGCCTGCAGGACGCTTGATGCACTCGCAATCCCACAGGGGGTCGCATGTTTGATGATCACACAAGACGGCTTTGTGAATTCCTTGATGCATTCGATCCCGCAGTTCGCATCAAGTATGTTGTTAAACGACAGTTCCTTGCCCTGCAGCTGCAGCGCATTTGCAACACACGGCTCCGTTGGTGCAGGTACCGATTGGTAAAACGCGCCTTTCTGATGCGGGTTTTCCCCGTAGCGCATCCCCTGGATTTTCCGCATGGAAACAGTGAAATCTTTCGGGAGGAGTTCATCACTCCATCGATTCCTCAGATAGTTCGTAATAATCGCATCATACTGGGCGGTATGCGCATACGCCTGTATCGCAAGAAGCTCCCGCTGCTTCCTGGAAATACCTTTTTTTGATGCCAAGGCAGCAATGATCTCCGGGTACTGGCTTGGGTCGGTGACGACGACGACATCCGCATGATTCTTAGCAGCCGCTCGGATCAGTGTCGGCCCCCCGATATCGATATTTTCGATGACTTCCGCCATGCCCACCTTGGTTTTTTGGATCGTTGCCTCAAAAGGATACAGGTTACAGACAACAAAATCAATCCTCTGAATATGATGGTCCTGTAATGTCTTCAGATGTTCCTTCCTGTCCCGTCTTGCAAGAATCCCCGCATGGATAATCGGATGAAGGGTTTTCACCCGGCCGTCCAGCATCTCAGGAAAACCAGTGACCTCTGATACCTCCGTAAACGGTATCTTAGCTTTCTTCAAAACCACAGCAGTGCCACCGGTGGAAAGAATACGGATTTTTTGTTGTACTAATGCTTTTGAAAACTCAACAATGCCTTCTTTGTTAGAGACACTGACCAGTGCGTAACGGTGTTCCATCACTCTTACCCAAGGAGGATTGGAACAAGCCTCATAAACATTTGGGTCGGGCTTTTTGCTCTTTTTCCAGGGCCTCCAAAAGACTCATCTCTCCTTTCAGCACCCGCAGGGCGATTTCCTCAGAAATCGTAAATCTGCCATCGCTCAGCTGCCTGCTGCGCTTCTGAATGTTTTTAATCGCACCCCTGGATGTCTCAATAGGCAGAATCGATTGAACCCTGCCCCCAGACAGAAGCGCAATCGCTGCTGCCGCTTCGCTGTCACGCACGCACCGCCGTTTCTGTTGCGTCGGTGTTGTCCGGGTCTCATCGACGATCTCGATTGGAACCTTCAACGGTATCAACGAGTTGATGATCTGGTTTCTATTGATGACCGACCCATGTCCAATCCGTATATACACATCTTTTGACAGATAACACTCTAAAAAACGCTTCACCTCCGGGAAGACCTGCTCCGGGCCATCAACCTGGATTTTCTGCATCAAAATATCGTCACAGACGACCGCAATCCCCGGGTGCTCTCCTGGGTCGATGCCGATGAATATCTTCGAATACAGCTCTTTTCCGGTCAATTTCTGGACCGCAAGATCAATCGCATGGTCCAAAGAATCATAGGCATCTGCGGCAACCTTCTTACTTAACGATACATCCCGTAGCTCCTTTTGTGACGTGAGAATGACACCGATCCTTCGGGGTGGATCATCTGGTGAGGCAAGGGATACGTAGGGGACGTTTCTTTTCTTCAGCGCTTTGATGATGTCATGGTATAAGGAAAAATCTTTGGTGTACACACCTAAGGTTTTCATCCAATGAAACTATCTGTTATGTTCAATATATACGTTTCCCCCCTGGTTCTTAGCTGAAAAACTTGGTCAGGAGATTTCCTCCGATGAACATCCCGCTTAAAAAAAGCACAGAGACGGAGAAGAGCACAAACCAGACCATCTCATTCCAAAGGAACACCTTTTTACCGTCCAGAGGCCCAACTGGTAGGAGATTAAAGGTAGCAAGCAAGAGATTGACCAGACAAATAAAACCAACAAGGGTCCCCCAGAAACCCATTGACACAAAGAAAAAATGATACAGCACATACGTCACCACCGCTATGGTGAGATTGGCACTCGCCCCTGCAGCAGCGATCCTTCCGGTTTCCGATAGTTTTGCTTCCCCACGAAACATGACTGCGCCAGGTGCAGCGAACACAAGACCTGTGAAAAACGCGATAATCACCGAGAAGAGCAATCCTCGTGGGTACATGCGAAACTCGGACCACAACCCATATTTCTGCGCGACAAACTTATGAGACAGCTCATGGACGACAAACGCAGTCACAATACCAAGAAACGCGACTGGCATGAACATGAAATACGACGCGATATCAACCCCGGTTCCCAGGAGGAAAAACAGAAGATTGTTCTTTGAAAACGTAAAAGAAAACGCCAAGGTAAGGATACCGATTGCGATACCGAGATGACCTAGCTCAATTCTGCTAAACGACCCTGGTTTTCCCACCTCGAGACTCCCTGTAGGGATGTACATGTACTCCCGAGGGGAGAGATCATGAAATGAGGTGTAGAATTTCCGTCGTTCAGCCATGGAAGTCTTCCAGATTGGTACGGGTTATTCAAAACCAAGATAAAAAGATTTAGCCGATACCTAGACTCAGAATCCAGGGAAGCGCAATGATTGTTCCAAGAATGCTACCAAGATTTGCCAAGGCCACGACCATGAGAAGCCGGATGACTTTGTTGCGTAGGAAATCACGGATCGTCTGAATCTTACTTAACTCCTGGAAATCCTTTATCAACGGTTTCCGGAGCCTTGCCTCCACAAGACCCGCGAACCACCCAGGGGCGAAAAACGGCTCAAGGGACGTAAACGGTGCAGCGATGAACGCAGTGAAAATCGACAACGGATGACCCCGAGCAACTGCTACACCAACCGCTGCAAGAATCCCATGGACAAGGAACCAGATAACGAAAATATCTTTAATCTTGTTCCAAGGATCAACACCAGTGGAATAAATAATCCACCCGATCACGGAAAAGAAGATCACGGGGATGGCGATCTCCACGACTTTGATCAGACTGAAACGTTTCTTTGGGATCTGTTCAAGCTCCTGCAGATCGATGTTCGGATTCTGTTTTTCTAAATGTTTCTTGATGCCGTTGATATGTCCAGCGCCTACGACAGCAAGGACCCTTCCTTTTTTGCTCTCCTCATAAATCTTCTGCGCGATATACGAATCCCGCTCCGAGATAAGCACCTTTGAAGCACTGGGAGCAATACCGCTGAACTCCTCCATCATCTGAGAAATCACGTCCTGCTTCATCAGCTCCTGCAAATCAAGCTCCTCAAGCTCCTCTTCATCAAAGCCGATCATCGCTTTGAGAAACTCCCAGACGACCTTGAACTTCTCACGGATCCCCATCATCCGCCAGGCACGCTTCAACGTCACCGTAATGTCCCGATCCACCAAGGCGACCGGGATATGGGATTTCTCCGCCTCTTGCATCGCCGCGATCATCTCAGAGCCAGGCTCCACACCATACTCCTCGCCTAGTTTGCGTTGGATGGACGAAAGAAACGTCTGAGCAAGAATAAAATACGCGTTATTTGACCGGATCAACGCGGTGACCGGTGTGTTCTCCCATTTATCCTTTTTTGAAATCGACTCGAAACGTCGCTGACAGAGCTCCACGGCAACAACATCAGGTTTATGTGTCTCAATAGCCTTGCGGACCTCACTGACGCTTTCTTTCGAAATATGAGCAGTACCGATAAGGATGATGTTGTCAGTGATTTTTTCTTCCAAAGGCATCTCCTTTGAGCTATTTCAGTAAGCAACGTCTAAAAAAAACTCTTTAAATCTCCGCTTCGAAATCCTCGACGGTTACCTGGAATTCTTCATCGGATTTTATCTTCTCCTGCTCACGAAGAATCGCTCGGGCAAGAAGCCAATAGATCAACGCAAGCGCACGTCGGCCCTTATTGTTCGTCGGAATCACATAATCAATGTATTTGGTCTCATTGTTCGTATCACACAACGCAAGGACGGGGATGCCGATGTTTTTTGCCTCATGTAACGCCTGGATATCAGCAAGGGGGTCGGTCAGTAAAATGATCTCTGGTTCGAGGAACGTTTTTGCATTGGGGTTTGTCAATGTCCCAGGCTGGAACCGGCCGTCAAGCACCTGTATCCCGGTGACTTCCCCAAGTTTTCTGACTGGTTTTTGCCCGTACTGCCGAACAGACACCGCAAGAACCTTTGAAGGATCGTATTTTGCAAGGAACTTCGCGGAGGCCTTGATTCGTTCATCTGTTTTCTTCACATCGATGATATAGAGCCCATCGTTTCGTACTTTGTAGATAAACTCTTTGATATCAGCGGTTTTCTGTCGAGTGCCGATATGAACACCGGAGGTCATATAGGTCTCTTCAGAAACCATCATCGTCGGTTCTGTTTCCATTGCTTGTTTTTCTTCAGCCATAGCTATTCCTCACATCTATGTTGTTATCTCTTTTTGTTTCACCGTAATCGGAATGGCACCTTCGTCATACTCAAGCATTGCGATTTCAACGGGGTCTATCATGTCTTTTGGAATATCTGCTAAGATTGATGGAGCCCCCATAGAGAGTTGTAAGGCTCGTGCGCCTATGATGCGAGCTTTTTCAAAGCGAGTATACGTCACAGTCTTCCTCCGAAGTATCGGGATAGGTAGAAGCCCAAATAACAGAAACCTTTAAAAATATTGCCCTTCCCTACACCTATTTTCATAGGGAGGGCGATGTTTTTTCAAGACTAAGGGTCTTTTTATTTGATTTCATCGGTGAATTCCGGAAGGTCCGTTGCCGTGGTCCTGGTGGAGAACTCATCGTCTAAGGCAAGCTGCATGTCCACAATGATATCTCGGAGCAGACGGTCGATTCTATTGTTCTCAAATTCCTTGACTCCATCAATATCAGAGTAAATCTTCCCCATATAGTTTCCCTCATTTCTATGAATTTCAATATTGTAGAGAACTTCCTCCATCTTTCAAACACCCTCTCTTTCTTTATTCACCCAATAAAATAGTATCCCTATAATAATCTTTTGGAATTTTCTAGCGTCCTTACAACATCCGTTCGATGAGTGTGTTGATTGCTTCTTTCCGGTACCCCAGAGAGCCTTTGTTTACGAACGAGCGTTTCACGGTCCGGTGGCCTTTTTTAGGGGGGTTGAGTCGAAAGAACGGTTTTATCTCTGGTATTTCCTTATAGATTATTTTTCCTTCAACTAGGGCATCAGAAAGCTTATCAAAACTATGATACGATGTCGCCTTCTTCAAATACTCTTCAGTAAGGGGTTTATCACCGATTAGTTTCCCGCGGGAAGAAAGAAGCTTTGAGAGTGTCTCTTTGCTAATCTCACCCCAGGTGGTGTAATCCTTCACCATCTGAAGCATCCCCTTATACACCTCGTTTTCCTCAAGAAGCACACAGTGGTTCGCCCGTGTCAAACGCAGTAACTCCATTGTCTTCTTAATATCTGGTTTGACGTTCACCGTACCTCTTACTCTGACAACTGCATATACCATGGATTTATCCCTCCGTCTTCATCGGGGTTGTTTGCTCTTCTGTGACAGGCACTCCTATACTTCCCTGTACAATCCCAAGTTTATTCATCGCGGCACTCGTTATCCTCGTCTCAGCGTTCTTCTTCAAGGCATCATAGACCCCTTTTGCATAGTTTACGACGGTCTTTGTCTTCCCTTCAGTAAACGCCCAGCAGTCACTGACCCCGGCCAGGCGCAGAATCTTTTTTGCGACATCACCGGTCGCAAGACCGATACCACGAGGAGCTGGTTTGAAGGTGACCTCCACAGAACCACTTTTCCCTGTCACCGAAAACGGGATTGTATGCGGAGTCCGACAGCCACATTCCCAGCTGCCGCACCCGCGTCGAATCTGAATCATGTTCATCTTTGCATTCTCAATTGCCCTTTTAATGCTCAGGCCGACTTCTTTTCCTTTTGCCTGACCTAAACCAACAAAACCATCTTTGTTACCCACGGCAACTGTGATGACGAATTTAACACGGCGTCCTGAGTCTGTCATACGCTGCACCATTTTAACATCGATAACTTCATCTTCGACGGTGGGTAAAAGGAGATCAACGATCTCAGGTTCACGAAGGGGTAACCCAGAATTCAAGGCATCACTCATTGAGGTGATTTCCCCGTTTTTCACCATTTTTCCAAGTCTTGTCTTTGGCGTCCACATGACAGGGGCTGGTCCCTCGTCAAATTGTCTGCGTCGGCCTCCTCTTGGTGCGTTTCCACGTTCTCGTCCTGGCATGCTTATTCCTCCTTGCTTCCTTTCATCTTTGATTTGATATCGCTGATTAGCGGTTTGATCTCCTTGTTGAGGTGAGCCCCGTAGATCCTTTCTTCTTTTGGAAGCATCTGTGAATCATGGGGGCATTTGATTCCTGCGTCAAGTACACCTTTCAATGACGCAAAAAGTGTGCTGCCAACCGTTGGTTGGTATAAACCGATGTCGAGCACACCCTGGTCGATTCCTTTCTCTTTTGCGCGTTTACCGGCAAGAAAACCCGTTAGATACGCTGCGGATGTGTTTGAGGCAGAATATTTCCAGCCGTAGTCTTTTGTAAGTTCATTTGAGATTGCGGATGCAACGATCTTATCGCCTTGTGGGTTATACTCGACGAACTGAACACGGATCGCCCGAAGTGATTTACGCACGACAATACGTGGTTTCTTACTTCGTAAGAGTCGAAGCCGGAGACGGTAATCGGTTTTTCGTTGCCGATGCCTGCGTGGTTTGACATGATACCGAGGCCCTGTTTTCATTAGGTCTCCTCCTTGATGATGTTATCTGCTATAAGATGAGATTTCAAATGTTGCCTACTTCGGAAGACACCACCTTTCGCCTTTCGGTAGTATACCCGATAGGTATGAGCGTCGATCTTTGTCTCATCTCGTAACTGTTTCAGATAATTTCGAATTGGACGAATCGTGCGGATCCATCGTTCCTTTTTCGGCAGACGGGCATGTTGAGGGCCTTTTCGAGAGCCTTGACCGGTCCGTCGACCCTTCCGTCTCTGATTCAAAAGATATTGATGTCTTCCACTGGAATTACCCTGTTTCTGTATACTTTTAATGGCACCACCATTCACCAGGATGAGAATGTCATTTCTCGTGACTGCTTTTGCTATCTCTTCGAGTCTGTCAGGGTCCATCCATACTTTCGTCCCACCGCATTTCAAAATCGATGCAGCCATTCTTCGTTGGTTCCGTAAATCTGTCATAGTTACTCCCTCATGTTTAGAACACGTATGTCTAACTCAGCAGCTCGTTTCGCGATCTCCAGACGTTTCTTTGTTCCGACCGTACCACCAATCCGAACCGCTTGTTTCTTCGGGTTAATCGTCTCAAGCTCCTTTGTCGTGTGAATCATCACTTCTTCAAAACCAGAGGAATGCAACCCACGCACAAGCTTAGGTGCACGGAAACCGACCCGTACCTTGCTAGGCCGGTAATTCAGGTTAATCCGTAGTTTTGAGGTAATCCCATTGGGTCGTCTCCAGTTCTTTGGGATACGCTTATAGCGGAATCCTTCGTCTCGCAGGAAATGTGGAGTCCTTTTTTTGATTTGCCGGCGGATCGCCAACTGCTCTTTTTCTTTCTGACCAAGTTGTGGTTTGATCCTCGGACTGTAGGCTTCCTGTTTTTTATCGGCAATCTCCACAGGTTCCTCTTTCTGTTCCTTTGGTTTCTCTGGGGTTTTTTTCTCTGCGGTCTTTTTGGCAGTTTTTTCTTTTTTATCTTTGAGCTGATCAAGAATCTCCTTTGCATTCTTCTCTGTGATTCCCTTCAGTTTCGTCAAATCTTTTATTTTGGCTTTTTTGAGTTTATCCAGAGAATCAAATCCGTTATCATAGAGGAGTTTTGCTTTTACTTTGCCGACCCCTTTTAAGGCTTCAAACTCCTTCAGAACATTTTCTTTTGTCATGATTTACCCTCTACTTACAATGTAGATACCATCTTGAAAGACTCGGATATCCCTATTTTTCACTTTGGTCGCCCGTTCGATGTTCGCAGCAGTCTGGCCCACCTTCTCTTTGTCCGGGGACGAAAGAATAATGGTTTCCCCTTTAACCTCGACTTTGACGTCCGTTAGGATTTCTGCTCGTCTGGGGAACCGTTCTCCTAGGAAATTCTGAATAAGAAGGTGATTGCCTTCGACGCTGGTCTTAATGGGAAAATGAGAAAACACGGTTTTCATCTTGCATTCATATCCCGTGGAAACCCCTGTGATCATGTTCCGAATGTGTGCCTTGAACGTCCCTATCAATGCTTTTTCTTTCCGACGAGGAGACTCTGAACAAGAGATTCTGACGACGTTTCCTTGTAAAGCGATCGCTATCTTAGGATGGGTGAGGACCTTTGAGATTGACCCTTTCGGACCCTTCGCATGAACGGTTTTTCCCTCGATAGTAATCTGTATCCCCTCAGGGATTTTGATTTCTTCCTTTGTCTGAACTGTTTTTTCCATGTGTCTCACTCTTTAGTACACATACGCGAGGAGTTTTCCTCCGATGCCTTTCTTACGTGCTTCATCATGGCCGATGATACCCTCAGTGGTGGTAAGAATGAGCAAGCCGAAATCACGTGCAGGGAGATATCGAGCTTCCCATTTGTCCATCTCGTTTACCTTGATAGGGTAGCGTGGTTTAATCACACCGCAGTTGTTGATGCTTCCGAGCAGTTCCACTTGATAGATTCCTGCTTTCCCGTCCTTGACATACTCGAAATTCCCAAGGTATCCTTTCTCTTTGAGAAGAGTCAGAACCCCGCCAACGAGATTAGATGAGGGTCGGATTATGCACTTATGGATTCCGCGTATCTCAGCGTTTTTGATGATTGATAATGCATCTGCCAATGGATCGTTTAACATACTCTTCAACAACCTCTAGTCGTATTTTTTAAATCCCATTTCTTCAGCTTTGTCACGGAAACACTGTCTGCAGAGATGAAGTCCATAACGTCGTATGAGCCCGCGTTTTCTGCCACATTGTTCGCACCCTACTTTCCTACCATATACCTTCTTACGCTCTTTGATCCTCATTCTACGACCTCGACGTTAAATGTTTCAGTAATATATTTCATGGTGTCTTCTTTGCTGAGTCCATGACGCTGTGGTATTTTGCGTCGATCGACTCGCCGATGTTTAATGCGATAACCGGGTTTTTCAACAGTAACGCAGATATCCATGCCAAAGATGCCGGTGTTCGGATCGTACTTTTGCCCCTCAAAAAGGGTATGGTCAGGCACTCCGAAGGAGAAATTTCCTTGATCATCAAAGGAATACTCTGCGATTCTATTTTCCCGGATTTTTAATGCACTGGCAAGAAACGTCTCTGCGGCTTTCTTTCTCAGGGTCACCTTACAACCGATTGGCATGAACTTACGTAAGCCCCAGTCTTTGTTGGTGGTTTTTGAGAGGGTTTTTACAGGTTTTTGTTTCGTGACGCCTTCAAGGACCGTCTCTGCTTTCTTTAGTTTCTCACCTGCTTCACCCACACCGATATTCACTGTCACTTTGGCGATATGAGGTTTCATCGCTTGTGTAGGTTCTTTTTTCTTGACAGCAGCTTTTTTTGAGGACGCCTTTGTTTTACGGGTTTTTGATGTTGCTGTGTTCTTTGTACTCATTGCATTTTCACCTCAGGAATTGTGATAGCGGGTTTTGTTTTGCCGATGGGAAAGACATACTCTGCGATCGTAGAAAACTCATTTTCCCCTTTGAGAACCACAAGATTTGGTTTTGAAGACGCAACAACCTGGATATCTTCAATGCTTGCGATCTCCCCGACGTGCGTACCACCGGTAATCATCGTCACTGTTCCTTTCTCAAATTTGTATATCTCATCGATTTTGTTTTCCTTAAAGGAGAGTTTCAGGACATCCCCGGTTTTGTATTCATCCTTCTCCACAAGCTTGTTTTTTCCGTCATGGAGGTTCAGCTGCACCTTTTTTCCTTTTATCACAGTCTTATTCTGGATACGGCACAGTTTCCATTCCGCATCGCTTTCGGAAATGTGAACAAGGGTGAGTTTTCCGTTTCTGTCATAGAGGATTCGGACATACTTCCGCATTTTGGGAATACAGATAACATCCATCATCCCACAGGGGAACTTGTAATTCTTCCGTTTTACCCCGTCGACGAGGATATCACCGTTTGAGACGATTTTCCTTGCTTCTTTATTCGTGTCGCATAAACCGAGGTAATCCCTGACGAGTAATCCTAGGGGTATTGCTTGTTCGAGTCGATGTGGTCCTGGTGCGGCACGAATCGTTAATGCCCGTTCTTTTCGAGGGATTCGTAATACTCGGGGTGCTGCGAGTCTTTTGAGGTGTTTGCTCATGGTTCACCTTCTTCTTTTTTCTTTTTTGTTGTTTTTTTAACAGGAGTTTTTTTAACTGCAGGTTTCTTTTTCGCCGGTTCTTCGGTTTTTTCCGCGGGCGGTTTCTCAGATGGTTTTTCTTTAACAACTGGTTCTTCGGTCTGTGGGACTGTCTGTGCGGTTGGCTCTTCCTCAGTGACAGGCTCTTCGGCTTCCCGCTTTCGTTTCTCTTCTTCTTTAGCTGCTTCCTCTGTGGCTTTCTTTTCAGCCTCAAGGACCTTGAGTTGTTCTACGGCTTCCTTTTCAAGTTCTTTCTTGCTTATCTCTGAAAGTCCGCTCTCCAGTTTCTTCCGTCGCCATTTGTCCGTGACGTTTAATTTTGTGATTAGCAAGGTGCTTGCATGAATCGGCTTGGCCAACTTTGTACCTTTTGCTGTGGTGATGGTGACTCCTTCGATTTCCACGGTTTGATCCCGTACGTTTACTTTTACGATTTTATCCTCATGCCCACGGAAGTTACCCCGCATGATCTTGACCGTATCTCCTTTGACTACAGGCAGGCTTCGCCGATCGTATTTTAACAAAAGGTTTTCTGCCAAATGCGAAGAAATCCATTTCCTCTTTTTATGGAGAGGCGCGTTATGGAGCATGTATCGTTGTTTTCTTGGTTTTTTTGATGTCATATCACTCACTTTACAGGATTGTTGCTGCTAATGCAGCGATTTTTGGCCATCGCTCCGCAGCTTCTATCGCGACAGGGCCTTTAATCATCGTGCCTTTGGTTTCTCCCGTATCAGTAATCAGTACAGCTGCGTTATCCTCGAATTGAACCATCAGACCATCAGGGCGTCGGAACGGGCGTCTCTGGCGGACAATAACCGCCTTAAGGATCTGCCGTCTCATCTCCGTTGCCCCTTTTTTGACGCTGACTATGACTAAATCACCGACACCAGCAGTCGGGCTCCGACGATGGACACCTTTGATTTTTACAGTCATGATGATTTGTACAACTTTCGCACCAGTATTATCGATACACGTAAGACGGGCGCCAACTGGCAACCCTCGCATCACTCTACCTGCTATTCCTTTCATTTTCCTTTCACCATTCTTAGATTTTTTCGATTGTCACGAACGACACTGTTTTGCTTAATGGCCGGCATTCTGCAATACGGACGGTATCACCTGGGCTTAGGCTCATACAGGGTGGACAGTGGGCATGGTACGTCGATGTTCGTTTCTCGTACCGCTCGTACTTCTTTACGTAATGCATGAATTCTCGTTCGACAGAGACGGTGTTTTGTCTCTTGGTTGATACCACGGTTCCCATGAATACTTGCCCTCGCACCGATAAGGTCCCATGAAACGGGCAATCCTTGTCGTTGCAGCTGTTGCTGGGGGGTTTGACATTCAACCCTATGTCTCGTGCTTGTTTTTTTTCTGCCAATGTCTTCACCTTGTTTTTTTTATTCTATCTTCAGGTCGATACACCAATCGTGATCCTTTCACGATGGTTTGTTTACCATGATAGTCGAATGCAAACGTTGCTGTTTGCTTCGCGATTCGTTTTTGTTTCTTATCCATCTCGATGAGGAAGGTATGCTGTGTCTCATCGATGACGAGCCCTTTTTGATTCACCCAGGTAGGATCGGTGCATTCGATGATGGTGACCATCCTGCCGATGAGTTCATCGCTGGCGATTGGGTCAGGCTCCATAGGTGTTTTTCTTCCTTGACGCACCCGGTGCGTCAGAGCAGCTGATTAAATCACGTCAACAGTGAATCCAAGTTTTTCCAATGCTTCCTTTACCCTTGTTCGATGGTCTCCCTGTAGCTCAATTCTGCCTTCTTTGATAGTTCCACCGCAAGCACAGATCGATTTTAGGTTGCTGACAAGGGCGTTCATGTCAAGGTCATGGGGATTCAGACCATCAACGACGGTCATTGTCTTCCCATACCGTCTCTTGTCAACCGCGATTGTAATGCTTTGTTGTTCTCGCGCGATTTCTTCACAGACACAGATTTCTTTTGGGAGGCCACATTTTGGGCATATATCACTCATTTGTGTTCTCCTTCCTCCTGCATGATCGTAAGAATTCGAGCGATGGATTGCCGTATCTGTCTGATCTTCCCAGGAGACGGTGATGAGCCTCCCATGGCAGATACCCCACGTTCATGCATAAGTTCTTCTTTCAACTCTTTGAGTTTTTCACTCTGTTCCTCAGGGCTCATTTGCCTGATCTCTTTAACTTTGAGAGACATTTTCAGTACCCTCTTCTAACAATTTTCTTATGTTTTTCACGATTAATTCCGCTGTTTTGTTACCAATGCCATCAATAGCTATGAGGTCATCAAGGTTCATGGTGTACAGCTCCTCAAGGGAGGTGATCTTTGCCTCTTCTAGTTTTTTAAGCACCGAAGGCCCAATTCCTGCTATCTTGGTGATCTGTTTAATATCTGTTTTTTTCTCAAGTTTAATGTCCGGTTGTTTTGCTTCGATCTTAATCTCCGGTTTTACTTCCTCTTTAGGTGCAAGTTTATATGAAATTTCATCAGGGAGTTTTGAATCCGGCTTCATGATTCTTACTTTGACACCAAGCACACCAGGTTTCAGTTTCGCGGTTGCATATCCAACATCCATGACTTCCTTTGCCGTCTCGCCACAATATTTCACATGTCCTTCTGTGAATTTCTCCGTTCGATGTCTTTCTCCGGTTAATTTCCCTGCGAGGATCACCTGGCAGCCCTTTGCACCTGCTTGCATAATCCGCCGTACTGTCGAATGACCTGCTCGTCTGAAATGCCATCCTCGTTCGAGTGCTTCTGCAAGTTTCTCAGCCATGATTTGTGCATTAAGCGATGCGTTTGAACCGGCTTCCTGGATCTCGATTTGAGGGTTATCGACACTGAACTTGGTTTTAATGGAATCAGTCAGTTCCTTGATTTTCACGCCACTCTTCCCGATGACCATACCTGGTCGTTCAACAAGAATGTTGACTCTGGTTCCAATCGGGGTACGCTGGATGTTCATCCCACCAAAACCAGCGCCTTCGATTTCTTTGACAAGGAACTTCTTGATTAGCGATCGCTTTGCGTTCTCCCTGATAAACTTGCGTTCATTTGCCATTATTCTACCTCTTCAAGAATGATTTCAACATCTGTCGTCGTTTCATTTTTATCAGTCGCTCTCCCATGTGCACGAGGCATGATTCCTCGGATGATTCTCCCTTGATACGCTGAGATGTGAGCTATCTTCATTTTGTCGACATCAAAGCCTTTATACTCAGCATTGTTCTCTGCGTTTTTGACGACCTTTAACATGTAGCGTGCCGCTTTCTCCGGGAAGCTCCCTGGTCCAATGCCTTTCTGATGCAGTCTTTTCTTTTTATGGTATATCGCTGGGAGTGGCCGTTTCAGGGCGATGATCTCTTCGAGATATTTCTTTGCCTCTTCAACAGTCATCCCTCGTAACGCATGGGCAAGGTTCATAGAGTCCTTCTGGGAACAATGCAGTTCGTATCCATAGGCTCGTGCGCTTTTTTCTGAGTCTCTCTCAGCTGAATATTTTGGCATGGTTCATCACTTCAACGGCATGAATTTGGATCCTCTGGTTGCTCCAACACCAGGGCCAGTGTGTTTTACTTTCTTACGGGTTAATGCAAACTCTCCAAGATAATGCCCGATCATCTGGGGCTGTATGTTGACTCTTTCGAATTCTTTCCCGTTGTGAATAAGCAGATTATGACCAACAAAATGAGGCAGGACGATCATGTTCCGACAATGAGTCTTTATGATATCCCCCTGTTTTGCGTTCTTTATATCTTCCATCAATTTATTTTCATCTTTGGATAGTCCCCTCTTCAATGTCCTTCGACATCGTGAGGTAAGCAGTGGCATGAGTTCCTCTATTGAGAGTTTTTGGAGATCCTCAAGGCTTCTGCCATGGAACTGAAACTCCTTTTTCCGTATCTCGACTTTTTTCCTATCTCTCTTCCTTCTGCTTTTTGCTGCTGATCCAAATTTTATTTGCGCCATAGTTATTACCTTCTACCACTCCCGGTCCTTCGAGCAGCAAGATTTCCAACTTTTCTGCCTGGGGGTGCACCGCGGGGGACACAGCTTGGTTTACCGACATGCTGGTGACTACCACCACCATGAGGATGATCTACGGGGTTCATAGCAACACCTCGTACAACAGGATAATTCCTTCCTTTGCCACGTTGGGCATGCCATTTCTTCCCCGCTTTCATGAATGGTTTTTCTTGTCGTCCGCCACCGGCAGCAATACCGACGGTCGCTCGACATAATGAATCTAACGTCTTGAATTGACCTGAGGGGAGTCGTATGATTGTTTTTTTTGCATCATGGGAGATGACATACGCACCGCTTCCACCAGCCCTGACCATTTTTCCCCCATCACCTGGTGTGATTTCGATATTGTAAATTGGGTACCCTTCTGGGACATTCCCAATCGGCATGATGTTTCCTAGCTCGCAATCAGCTCTATTCCCGGTGAATTTAATCTCTTGTCCGACTGATGTTCCTTCGGTTGCTATCATTAAAACCTTTTTGTTATTCTGCATTCGTACCTCAGCGACAGGAGCGCTTCGCCCAGGATCATGAATGAGTCCTTCAACGATTCCTTTGGTGTTTCTTTCATTGGTGTACTGGATATTTCCTCGATATTTATGTGACGGTACGTTATAGCGGCCTCGGACTCGTCCTCGGCGCTGTTGGATAAGGTTCTTTCCCATGGTTCACCTCTTTAGAAGACTCCTATGCGCATGCCGAGATCCTCTGCCTTGTACTCAGGCATGAAAACGACGGTTGCGTGTTTTCCTTTTGGGGTTATCCGTGTGTTTACTGATTTTACCTTCACGGAGAACATTTTTTCAACGGCTTTCTTAATCAGTGCTTTATTCGCGGTTCGTTTCACCATAAATTCCAATGCATTGTTTTTCTCCATATGGCTCATTGATTTTTCAGTCACAAATGGATATAAAACGATTGAGTAGGGATCCATCGCCATTATTTGGCACCCCCGATTTTATGTAAGGCCGATTTTGTAAAAATGGTAAGCCTGCCAGCAACCCCGCCTGGTGCGAGAAGTTCAATGTTTAATTGATGTGGTTTTGTAATATCGACACCGCTGAGATTCTGTGAGCTTTTTTCAATACCCTCCTTTAAGGAGACGATGAGTACTGATTTTGGCTGACGGTATCTCCGTCCTCGCATTTTTCCTTTTCCTGCACGTATGTGCGTACCGTTCGCTGACCGTTCTATATCGGTGTAAATACCGATTTTCTCCAGGACTTCGATGACTTCTTTTGTCTTTTTTATTTTTTCAAAGTCATCTTCGATGATGATAGGCAAGGTGATTTTCTCGTCGAAACGATGCCCTCTTTTTGCCACGACTTCTTTTGTTGCGGTTGCGGCAAGCGCTGAGTTTCGGGCGAGTTGGTTTTCTTTTTTATTCATTTTCTCTTTCCACACTCGCTCTATCTTTGGAGGGTGGGCACGTCTCCCACCAACAACATTGGGGGCGAGAGCTGCTGATTGTCCCTGGGTCAAGCGTGGTACCCGGGACATACCTCTACCTTTTCCGACTGAGGCAACTGCATGTCTGGTCCCAGCCAGCGGATCTGAACCATAGGGATGACGCTTGTTTGAATGGATGACCTCGAATGATTTCTTAATGATATCTGGACGGTAGGGTGTCTCAAAGATCTTAGGCAGATCGATTTTTTCTTTTACCGTTCCGTCTAGTCCGTAAATATTGACTTTTGTCATGATTAAGCCCCTTGTTTACTGGTTGTTGAGATATACGTAATCTCAGGTTTCTGGATTTTCACACCACGTTGATATCGCACTGCATCTCTCATACCGATGAGTCGTTTGACGGGTCCTGGGATAGAACCATGAATAAGAATGTAGGAGTTGCGGATTGTACCATAGTTGGGAAATCCACCGGCTGGTGTGATTTCATCACCGTTTTCTCCGACTTTTAAGACACGTTTGTTGTATTCGGTTCGCTGGTGATATCCCATTTGTCCTGCCTGCGGGACGGTTGCTTGCACCCAGCTGGGGTGCCAGGAACCTGCGGTACCGATCATTCTTCGATGTTTTGAGTTTTTATGATGGAGAAGTTTCACGTGGTGTCTCTTGATGGTCCCTTGCCATCCTTTTCCCTTGGTGACCGCGATGGTATCAAGCATGTCTCCTTCTTTTACGACGTCGTTGATTTTCAGTTCTTTTCCAAGGATTTCTTTTGCGTATTTGATTTGATCTTCAATAGTCCCCCCACCGATTTTCACCTCGCTTATCTCTGGTGCTTTCTTTGTTGACCCGGTGACAAGTTTCGGTTGGGTGTAGATGATCACCCGGATTTCCTCAGCATCTTTCGTAATATCCCAGTTTTTTTCTTTTTGATTTTTTACAAGAGGGATTCTCCGGTCTAGTTCAGGGTCGATTTTTTCCGCCCATATTTCTCCGACGCAATACAACCCATAGGCGGATCGCTGGTACGCTCGTACCGCTGCGACTTTCATAGGTGGTGTTTCAACGACAGTGACCGCCATTTTAACTTCTCTTCCGGATGTCGTGGAAGTCGGTCGGTAGTCGACGATGAATGCATGGGTCATCCCAGCTTTATAGCCAAAGAACGCTTGGATTTTTGGTTTATCGTTCCCTTGCGCCCAGCTTTTAATGTGGGGTGTTTCTGTTTTTGCTCGTTTCCGTGGCCAATAGCCATGTGACCCTCGTTTTGGATGGTGGATATCTGGCATAATATATCCTCTATTTTTGTCTTGTAAATATTAGTTGTTTCACTGCGTCTCAACCGTGACATTTCCGAAACAATCAAAAATCATTTGGATTGTTTCTTACCGGGATTCTTGGAGAATTGCCCGATCATGTCTGGTAGAGACAGGGAAGTAAGGCATAAAAGAATTGGTATATAAATGTTGTTGCCTTGGCAGTAGTTCCGAAAGTAGGTCATAAAATTTAGAACACAAGTCAAAATTCATATGTCTGGGTGAAAAAGATGATTCTTTCTCTTATTTTTGCATTCGGATGTAATACTTGGATGTGTGTTGAAAAATCCTGGCAATTTGATATGTTTGTTTATGATATTACAATTTTTATATATGCGCAACGGAAATCGATATATTTCAGGTGGAGCAACAGAGATGCTCTGATACTCGCAAAGATTCATAATGTTTTTAATAACATCTGATATACCTATTCCGTACAGGTGGTGTCGAATGAATTCAATCATCGATGAATTCGGTCAAAACGCAGGGAAAGTGTGGCAGATGTTATCTCAAAAAGGACCACTTTCTGAGAAAAAACTGAAGAACTTTACGTTTTTGGCGGACCATCAGATCCAGGCTGCTGTTGGTTGGCTTGCTCGAGAGAATAAAATTTGTCGTAATGGGACCGTCTATAAGATTGGTGGTACGAATCTTGAAGGACAGATTGGTACGGATGCTGGTAAAATTTGGACTATTCTTTCAGGGCGGCAACAGGAGATTGACATTTCTAATCTCTCTAAGCTGGCAAAGATTAATGTCAATGAGGCGTATTCCGCGGTCGGTTGGCTTGCAAGGGAAAACAAAATTGATGCAAAAACAAATGTAAATCAAAAGAACAATCAATTGAAAGTACGGTTGAAGCAATAAAGAATT
>CAZLDE010000003.1:0-26374 GCA_964558215.1 uncultured Thermoplasmatales archaeon | reverse complement strand
GGCTATACGCTATCAAACCTTCAAAACAAATGAAAGGAATAGGAAAACATAAATAATGAATTGAAATGTAGACTCATGGAGGTAAAAGTATGGCTGAAAAACCACATCTGAATTTAGTAATTATTGGTCACGTCGATCACGGCAAGTCCACACTCGTCGGAAGAATCTTACTTGATACCGGACAGTTCCCCGCGCATATGGTCGAGAAATTCAAAGAAGAAGCCAAAGCAAAAGGAAAAGAAAGTTTCGCGTTGGCATGGATTTTCGATCAGCTGAAAGAAGAACGGGAACGAGGAGTCACCATTGATGTTGCACACAAACGATTTGACACTGACAAATATTACATCACCATCATTGATGCACCCGGTCACCGGGACTTCGTCAAGAACATGATCACTGGTACTTCACAAGCAGATGCCGCTATCCTTGTCGTCGCTGCACAGCATGGTGTTATGGCACAGACCAAGGAACACATGTTCCTTGCTCGGACCCTTGGTGTCAAACAGATGATTGTTGCGATTAATCAGATGGATGCGACCACACCACCCTACGATAAGGCACGATATGAAACCGTAAAAAACGATGTCCACACTCTTGCAAAAAGTGTAGGGTATAAAGATGAACAACTCCAGTTCGTCCCTGTCTCTGCCTTCGAGGGAGATAACATCAAAGAGAAAAAAGCGATTTCCTGGTGGACTGGAGACACAATCCTGAAAGCAATAGACAAATTCGTCCTTCCTGAGAAACCAACACAACTTCCACTCCGATGGCCGATCCAAGATGTTTACACCATAAAAGGTGTCGGCACGGTCCCCGTCGGAAAGGTCGAATGTGGTGTCATGAAACCTGGACAAACGCTTGTCTTCAAACCCAGTATGAAACCAGGTGGGGTTTCTGGAGAAGTAAAAACCATTGAGATGCATCATGAGATGATTAACGAGGCATTGCCTGGTGACAATATTGGTGTCAACGTCCGCGGTCTCAACAAAGGAGATATCAAGCGAGGAGATGTCGCAGGACCAGCAAATGACCCGCCAACTGTCGCAAAGTCATTCATCGCGCAGATCATGGTGTTGAACCATCCTTCTGTCATCACGAAAGGATACACCCCGGTCTTTCACTGTTACACGGCACAAGTCGCCTGTAGGTTCGAGGAAATCCAGAAGAAACTGGACCCGAAAACCGGGCAAGTCAAAGAAGAGAACCCTGACTTCATCAAGACAGGGGACGCCGCGATCGTCAAGATCATCCCCACCCGTCCGATGGTCATTGAATCATCAAAGAAGATCCCACAGCTGGGGCGGTTCGCCATCCGAGATATGGGACAGACGGTGGCAGCCGGTGTCTGTTTAGAAGTCGAGGCAGTAAAGTAATTTTCTCCTCTCTTCTTTTTTATTTATTTTAAGAGTATATGGGGGCAACCGAATATGCCAGCGCAGAAAGCACGGATATCACTTACCAGCACGGAATCAACAAAGCTTGAGGAAGTGTGTATGCAAATTAAGATGATCGCAGAGAAAACCGGTGTCGCGTTGCGAGGTCCAGTGCCGATGCCAACGAAACGGTTGCGTGTTCCTTGTCGGAAATCACCTGATGGAGAGGGAACGGAGACTATCGACCATTGGGAGATGCGGATCCATAAGCGGCTCATCGATCTGGATGCCAGTGACCGTGCGTTACGGCAGCTGATGAGAATCCAGGTCCCTGATGGTGTGCATATAGAAATTGTTCTGAAATCCTAGGGGAACAACTCTTTTTTATAAGGATATCTTATACCCTTGCATTATTTGATACACTGCTGAGGTAGCAAAGCTCGGTTTACCGCGCCGGCCTTGAGAGCCGGTTCTCCGCAAGGGGAGCGGGAGTTCGAATCTCCCCCTCAGCGCTACTCTCTTTGGGCGTGTGGCCTAGCCTGGATAAGGCACCGGCCTTCTAAGTCGGTAATCGCGGGTTCGAATCCCGCCACGTCCGCTTCTAATACGATTGGTCGTGATGATCTAAAGAAATTATTCTTACAATGTCTCCCTCGATTTTATAAATCAAGACAAAAGAACCGAAATGTATCCTTCGATATCCAGCAAGAATATTTTTCAAAGGTTTATAATGATCTGGATTTTGCACAAGATCAATCAATTTCTTTTGTATTTGATCAAATAAAACTTTATCTTTTTTCTTCAACTTTTTCATGGATTTTTCGAATTGAACACTAAATTCAATTTGATAAACCATATTATAAGCTCTTTAGATATTCAACAGCTTCTTTTTGAGAGAATTTTTTTACTTTCTTGCCTTGTTTCATATCGCGTTCTATTCTTTGATATCGTTCTATTTTTTCATTGAGTACACGGTTTCTCACAAGTTCTAAGATAAGTTCCTGTACGTTTCTATATCCAAATTCTTTTGTGTAATTCTTTGTTTCTTTTAGTAATTTCTCAGGTATTGTAAGACTTATTTGTTTCAATGCCATTTTTTCACCAAATATTTATATGTACTATCATGTACTATATCGTATTTATAATTTTCTTAAAAACAACAATGAAATCTATACTTAATGTTTAACTGTCACCATATCCGCTTCTCTTCTATACAAATTCATTTTTCCCTTGTGAATTCTTTAAAAAAAAGAAAAAGGTATCTCCTCATAACACGTGGGTAAGAAGAAATCGGTTTTCCTTACAAGAGTTTCCAGACCTTTATCTCATTGCTTGTCGTGTTGACTGCATCGTAATAGCCGATAATCTTTATTGTATGACTGAACAATGAAAGTTTGTTCCATGACCATATATAGGGTGCCTCAGTGTCGGTGAACTGCAGTGTGTTATCCGTGTAGAATTCGATTTTTTCGACTGTTCCTTCAACACCGTTCACCTGTGCTTCCACATCGATTTTTCCGATAAGAAACGTGAAAGGGAACGCTCCAAGATCCTTTCCGAAGAAATACAAGTGTTTTTCCAAAGGAGAATTGAAGACCACTCCTGGACGGACAAATTCCTCACCTGAGGTACGATAGTCAATCCCATTGCCTGAGGGACCGACATACCTCTCTGATGAGAAGATATCTACGGTACGGTCCCAGTGCTCATGAACCCCAAGGCTTGCTGAGAGGTAGATTCCATCGTTTTCCGGATCATAGACATCTGGAGGAGGAACCGCAGATTGATGCAGATAGTTCTGTGACCCTTCAATAGGATTCGTTCCTTCGGTGAGAAGAAAATCATACATGACTGAATCAATGGCGACAGGGTCTTGTGAGAAGAACAAGGAGTTCGTCCAATCATCGTTAAATGGATACATCAAGAATTTTGCTATCGTCTTATGATCGACCTTGGTCCCGAAGGTGCCATCACCAAGAAAAAGGAGTGTTTTTCCTCCAAGGTGTTCATAGGTGAACAAATCGACTTGTGGGGCGGCATTACCCATGGTTAACCCAGAAATATGATAGGGGTGGATGTCTGAAACAGGTTCTATGAAG
Source organism: uncultured Thermoplasmatales archaeon (assembly GCA_964558215.1). GTDB lineage: Archaea > Thermoplasmatota > E2 > DHVEG-1 > DHVEG-1 > SM1-50. Next base: position 22,902 of record CAZLDE010000003.1, on the reverse strand, counting down.
GAGCCAAAGAAATTCTTCCCTGATAAAGTGACACCGGTGTTGATCGGATGTCTCTTCAGTAACGGAATATTGATGAGGTACTTCGCATCAATGACACAGGTTGGCAGCGTCCGGACCACTCCATCGGAGAAACGCATGGTCTCCGTGCTGGGGATAACTTGTTCACGACCTTCGGCCAAACCAAGAGAGTCAACATAATGAATAGAGGCAAACTCTGGGACTAATGGATCTGCTGGGTAGGTCTCGTAATAGACACGGTTGTAGAGCGCATTTGTTATCGGTCGTGAAGCGTCAAAGATCGTGATGTCTTCCTGGGCGATACCGACAACGTTTACAAGCTGACGTAACAAGGCTTTGACCACATAGGGGCTTGCATCCCGGTCGTTATCCTCTTTGACGTAGGGGTCTCCAACACCCCCAAGTGCGTTGTTTAAATTCACTTTAATTGCGATTTTCTCACCGGGTTGATATCCCATAGCACCATTCCCATGGACCTCATTGAAATAGGAGAAAAGAGCGTCCCATGCCTCAGAGTCGGTTGTTTCTCCGGTGAGGTCTTGAATGCCGATTGAAAACATCTGATCGATAACGTCTTGGTTGTTGTTCTCCTGTTCCCACCAGTAACCTATGAGATTTTCTTCTGTTGCGTTTGGATTCCACACCCAGACGACTCGGCCAGGGTTGACTCCAACTCCGGTCCCCATAGGTTCGTTTGGGATAGGGTCCCAGGATGTAGCAGCGGGCTGTTCCCCTTGAAAATAATTGGTAGCAAATACTGCACCAGTGATGGTGAAGAGGATGACGAATGCGGTACAAATCGTTGGTATGGTTTTTGCGAATTTTGTTTTTACTAGTCGGAGCCAAACAACAAGGCCGGTAAGTAAAACACCCCAGAATGCAATGTATCCAAGGGATAGGGACAGGGCGACCTGTTGGCAGGGGTATTGCGCTCGCTGTGGTTTTGGAACCACGCGGATCAAAAACCAAATGATAGCAATAATCCCAGCGATATGGAACCAGATCCCCTTCCAGCTGGTCATTTTTTCCCAAATTCTTGTCTTTTTCTGATGAATGTGATTCTTCATGATATATCCCCTTAGAAAAACAGTAGCTTGTAGCCTATAAAAAGGTTTGCTCATATGGTCTTTTCACAAACAAAGAATTGTTTTTTTGAATTATTTCGGTTGAGAATCAAGGAGTTCATATAAGTTGAAGTAAACATACGGATTGCGAAACGCATAATGGGCTGAGGTGGCAAACGAAATCAGCATATCCCCTGTTCTAGGACATATCGACCATTGCCACCATGTTTCGATATCCCCTTGTTTCTTGCATATCAAAGACCAAAAGAAGGTATATCCACCTCTGTATACCTTTCTGAGTATTTGAAGGGAATTTTCAAGATCTAGCGTCCCCCATGATTTTTCGATTCCAATACTTACTGCCTTAAAACGGGACCAGATTGGAAACCATCCATAATTTGGTATCAGGTTGAATACATAGCGGAAATCCCGTGGACTGTAGATTTCTCGTTGTAATGATGCTAATGTTCTATTGAGAAAACAGTTTGTTCTTCGTACGACTGAGTCAATCTTCCAGAATGGCTTGTTTGATTCACAGGGGTTGTTCCATGTTCCGATGTATGTATGGTTCACAGTGCTTTCTACTACATAGCCTTCAGGTTTTTTCCCATCGCTGAGAATGAAATTGTATCCGAATGTTTCATTTTCTGTAATAATTGTGATAGCTTCCTCTGCTGTTGACGCACGATACAAAACCTCTAATGTACGGATTCCCATTGGTGCACCATAGACTGTTCGTTCATAATAATTCGGTGACCAGATGCTGCAGATTGATATACCTTGATCGTTGAATCCATCCTCAGCGACGTAACCTGCATAGGTAGGATAGAGGAATGCGTGTCCTTGGTCCGGATCTGCGACAACAAGCACTGGATAATCTTGCACGGCCTCGTGGGTCTCAGGGTCGTAGAGAATCCATGGGCCATCCATGCTTCGTACATGGATGAGCTCGTGGTTCTGTGTTGCATCGTTCCAGGCAGCATAACTTGTACATAAACTATAGAAGATGCCTTCAAAGACCCACATGAATGCATACTCTTCTAGTTCGAGATTTAAGGCATCAGCGGTGCCTTGGATGTAATCGATTGATTCTTGACGGATGTAATTTTTTTGGATATCCCATAATGCTTTACAGTCATCGACGGTGACATTAAATAAATCAAGAAGTGTGACTAGTCCACGGAGGTTTCTGATGATATCATCATGGAGGAGTGAGCCATATTGATATCCCATCTCGTAGAAACTTCCTTTGAGATGAACAATGGTAATATTTGAAATGGTCTCAATCCAACCAGTATGATTACATGGTGGTTCTGAGGTGAATATACCTATGTGTGTTTCATTCGAGGTGGTGATGGTGCAGTTTATGCTGAAGAATAACCCGCAGATGAGAAGTGTTATAATTGGGTGTGCCACCAGAGTATCACCATGTTATGCTAATGCATAACATATATATAATTTTTATTCACGTAAAAATAGGAGGAAAATGCGATTAGAATCGCCGTCGTTTTAGTCCTTTGAGCCACTTGAATTTCGTCGTACCAGTTAATAGCCTATCTGTTTTGAACACCCATACGACGATGCTGATGGTAATCATTGCGAAGATACCGACATAGACGATACCACCGGCAACAAGCAAATAATCATCAAAGAGCAATGCACGTGACGCCATCATCGGATGGGAGAACGGGATGGCAAACGTCAGCACCTTTAATGCCATCGGCAGGGTGTCAAAATCAGCAAACATTGTAATAAACATTGGAATCAATGCAAGCATGGTAATCGGGAAGGTCAGGGTTTGTGCGCTTTTGTAGTTCTTGGCAAACGTCCCCAGGAGCATGCAGAGTGAAAGCCCTGCGATGAGTGCAAGAAACAATGAGACTCCTATCCAGATAAAATCAACTGTGTTCAGAACAAGACCGTAGGTAGCCAGGTTGACCCCGACCGAAAACGTAAAACCCTGGAAATAGAATTGCATACCGATCATGTAGATTATCGCAAGAAGTAGTCCGATGATAGCCGCTGCGATGATTTTTCCACTCACGATGCTGGTTCGTTTCACAGGCAAGGTCAGCAATGTCTCTAGTGTTTTGTTCTCTTTTTCCAGCGCCATGGAGGTAATCACGATACCACCTGCCATAATGATGATCATCATCATGACGATTGGGATAAGCATCGATTGGGATGCTAGCATCCCTGATATCGTGTTTGGGGACAGTCCAACGAACTCACGGTTTTTATAGGATGTTGTTTCCAGTCGTTTTGTTGGTGAAAGCACAAACGAGGCGTTCACCGTGGTGTTTTGTTTGATGAGTTGCTTTGAAATATTGGTGTTGACATAGGAGAGCAATGACTCAAGTGAACCGGATGAGATGGAATCCATAAGACCGGTGCCTTTCATAATCCAGTACACTTCAAATGTTCCCTGTTTTTCTTGCTGGATTTGGTCAGTGAAATTCCTAGGGATGATGATGACAGCCACACCATCATGTTGCTTGACGACTTCCAGTCCTTCCTGGAGATCAGCCGTTGATGTCGAATTATAGACGGATTTAGCCATCGTTTTCAGGATAGTTGACGCCATGGTGCTATACGTAGTGTCGTCCTCAACAATGACTCCGATAACCGGTGGTTCTAATGCTTGTTCTTGAAGGCCTGATAAGCTGGTTCCCATGGTGGCAAAAATCAAGGCGACCATGATGATAGGAACGAATGTTGCTGGGGTGAGCAACTCCCGTATCTCTTTTTTGGTGATGTTTCCAAGTCCGCTCATTCACGCACCGTCCGTATGAACACTTCTTCTATGTTTCTTGCGTTATACTTTTCCATTAAGGTCTTTGGTTTTCCTTCCTGAACGATTTTTCCCTCGGAAATCAAGGCGATTCGGTCACAGAGGTACTCCACTTCAAGCATGTTATGGGAGGAAAGCAGAACAGTTGTCCCGGACTGTGCCGTCGACTTGACAAGTTTGCGTATCTCCTGTGCATTGATGACATCGAGACCTGAAGTCGGCTCATCAAGGATGGCAAGTTTCGGATTTGTCATTAAAGCCCTTCCCACAAGAAGTCTGCGCATCATTCCTTTGCTGTAGGTATCCACCCGATCGTCAATGCGACCACCAAGATCTGTGATCTGTATTCCTTTTTGTACCATCGCTGGCACCTCTTTGGGGTCAAAGAAATTAGCGATGAACTGAAGATACGCTCGTCCTGTAAGATTCTTGTATGCCCCGGCATCCTCCGGCAGATAGCTGATGTGTTTTCTGACCTCCGCTGCCTGTTTTTCAAGGTCATACCCAAGAATAGTGACAGATCCACCGTTGATGGATAGCAGAGTCGATAACACTCGAAGGGTCGTTGTTTTTCCAGCTCCGTTTGGCCCGATCAGACCGAATATCTCCCCTTCGTTAATTGAAAAGGTAATTCCTTTTACTGCATCCATTGATCCATATCTTTTTACCAGGTTTTTCACTTCGACAGCTGCCATGTGAATCGATACAGGTAATTGTGTTTTACTTAAAAGTTATTACCCTCCGTGGACAGAAATCCTGAAAACAGAGAATTATATTACTGCAGGAAACCCCGGGAAGTGTTCATGGAAGAAAAAGAAAACAAGAAAACGATCCGTACCTTTGCTGCCGCCTCGTTTCTCAACGACTTCGGTTCAGATATTATTTATCCCATCTGGCCGCTTTTTCTGACAACAGTGTTAGGTGCTAATATGGCGATCCTTGGTCTGATCGATGGACTTGGGGACGCCCTTGTTTCAATTTCCCAAGCCATCTCAGGGTACATCTCAGATAAAATCCGTCGCCGGAAAGTCTTTGTCTGGACCGGGTATCTCTTTGGAGCGACCTCACGAATCGGATACGCATTCTCATCCATCTGGGAGCAGGTCATCCCGTTTCGGATTCTTGATCGGGCAGGTAAGATGCGAGGAGCGCCGCGAGACGCAATCATTGCTGATGCGTCAACAGATCAGAATCGAGGCAGGAACTTTGGGGTACTACGGGCGATGGACAACCTTGGTGCGGTCTGCGGTATCGTGTTTTGTATCGTCTGTTTCTGGCTGTTGAACATCGGGTACCGTGAGCTATTCTTCTTTGCTGCGATACCATCTCTTTTTGGTGCGCTTCTTGTTATCATCTTTATTAAAGAACGGAAGTTGGAGACAAGAAAGCTTTTCAAAGGTCTCTCCTTTAAGGATTTAAACAGCAATTTTAAGGTTTTTCTACTCCTTAGTGCGATATTTGCTCTCGGGTCGTTCAGCTATTCGTTCTTATTGATTTATGCGAAACAGTTCGGTTTTGAAGTGATTTTCGTTCCGGTTCTCTACCTGGTGTTTACGATTTTTGCTGCAGTGTTCTCCTATCCTTTCGGGAGGCTTGCTGACAGGGTTGGACGGAAAAAAATCTTGCTGGTCTCCTATGTGTTCTGGGGTGGGGTCTGCCTGATTTTCATCTTCTTACAAAGCTATTGGTCCATCGTCTTTACCTTTGTCCTCTATGGGTTACATCGAGCCGCCCTCGAACCTGTACAAAAGACATTGGTTTCAGAGCTTGCTCTACCGGAGTACCGGGCAAGCAGCCTGGGTGGATATCAAATGGTGATTGGTCTGTGTGCATTTCCTGCTTCACTCATCGCTGGAGTAATGTGGGATACCCTCAGTATCGAGGCACCCTTTTATCTTTCACTTGGGCTGACCATTATTTCCTTTTTGCTTCTATTGTTCTTTGTAAAAGAGAAACAACCAAGGAACACTTGATGAGAAATACTTGATTTTTTTTTCTGAACAAATCTTTAAGTAACGAGAAATCCTTTACACCAATGAGGGGTACCATGCAAAACCAGGTAGAGATGCTGAGTAGACATATCGAGTTCCTCAAATCACTCGATACAGAGGAGTTTTACAACAAAGATGAAGGCGAAGTCAAAAACTATGCTCATGATACAATTCAAGAACTAATCCGACTTGGGTCTGAGGCCACAACTGAGCTTCTTTCGCTTCTTCAAACAGAGTTTACCTGGAGCTGTTTTTTCGCTTTAACAATCATTCGCGAAACAAAAGATCCCTCAGCAGTACCTGCGCTTCTTGCTTTTCTAAAAAAAGAATCTGATGATTCCATGGCAAACGAAGAGGCAATGTTTGCACTGCAGGACATCGGAGATTCATCCATCGTTCCTCTCATGGAACACCTTGAGGAGCTCTTTGAAAACAAGCAATACAACTTCTATTTGGTAGGAGCACTGACCGGTATCATCGGACCTGCCCCCTATGAATTCATGGTCAAAATCACCACTGATTTCATCAGCAGACCGTCCCATTATAAAGGATGGTTCTACATTGAGGATTTTACCTATAACTTTGTCAAACAGCAACGAGCAGAGGCACTTCCTTTCCTAAAGCAAATTCTTGAGATGAAAGAGCTCTCTAATACAGAACGACAGGAACTTAGGGACACCCTCAGGGCACTTGAGGACCCAGCCCAATACGAAAAGGAAATCGAGCAAACCGCTGACGAGATCGCTGGGGCTACCAGACGGGATTCTGCCTAAGAACATACGACACCAACTTTCCTCTTCAATAACCAATAGGAACGTATCAAGCAACTGTGTTTTATGATATGAAGGAAAACAGTAAATCTATATAATAGCAACAATATTTCTCCTCCTGGAGGCAGGACCATCAGTTCTCAGAAACCATCGCTTAGAACACTTGCGGGTAAGACATTTGACGAATGGGAAAAGTACATCATCCGTAGCCTCACCGGAAAACGAATACTTGCTGCGTTTTATCGTTCCTCTCTGTATCGGTCTGTGTCACGGATTGTGAATGATTTCCTAGATGATAAGCTCCTTGAGGAGATAAAACGCTATCCCCTCCCAAGACATATTGCCATTATCATGGATGGGAACCGACGGTTCGCAAAGGAACTGGGATTATCCTGGGAAGCAGGTCATATCTTTGGGAGGGAGAAACTTGAGGAAGTGCTTGATTGGTGTTTTGACCTAGAGATCAAGGTCCTGACAATATATGCGTTCTCAACAGAAAATTTCGCCAGAAGCGAAAAGGAAGTAAAAACACTGATGTCCCTGTTGAAAAACGAATTAGAGAAAGTAAGGGAGGACTCCCGGATTCACAAAAACAAGGTCAGGGTGCAGATTCTGGGTCGACTTGAATCCTTGCCAAAAGACATCCAACAATCAGCGAAAGCCATCATGTCCCTGACCAAATCATATAAATCGTATTATTTGAACATCGCGCTTGCCTATGGTGGCAGGGAAGAAATCATCCATGCTATGCAACAAATGGGCAGTGACATAAAGAAAGGGAAGCTGAAGGTAAAGAACATCTCGACAGACACGGTCTCGTCCTATCTGTATACCCGGGGATTACCTGATCCAGACCTTATCCTTCGGACTTCCGGGGAGGAGCGTATCTCCAATTTCCTGTTATGGCAGCTTGCGTATTCTGAGCTGTATTTCTCCGATGTGTACTGGCCCGCGTTCCAAAAAAGAGATTTCTTACAAGCGATTCGTGCCTATCAACAGAGAAAGCGACGGTTCGGGAAATAACAGGCAGGTCATGGTTGTTTATCAGTCAATTCATTCTCATCCAGGAGTGATTCGTCATTTTCGATTTCCTCTGCTATTTTTGAAAGCTTTGCGAATTGGCAGGAAAAGAAATACGAAATCAACCCTAGGCCTAGGAAAAGAATGGAAAATGCAAGGATGGTGCCAACCATATCCTCGTTGAGTTGAAGGGGATGCAATCCCGCTTCTATCGCATAAACGATAAACAGGATACATCCAATGATGAGGAAAACCTTACACAAAAACCCAGTCTTAAAATCACTGTGAGCCGAAAAGAAATGCTTTTTACCCATTGAGGTTTCCTGCTCCACCCGCTAATTTTAACGCACTTTCGACTTTACTTTGCAGTTCGGTGAGTTTTTCCCTGCTTCTCCCCTCTTGTTTTTCCAAGGTGGTTTTTCGTAGTTCCAGTGATTCTTTTGTGGAGGTGAGTTCTTTTGTGATGTCGCTTTTCCCCTTGGTTTTGATAAGGAGTGCTCCGATGCTTTTGTAAATCGGTGTCTTCTCGGTGAGAGATTCGATTTCCTTTAATGCTTCTTCTGTCTCTTTCAGTTGGATTTCAACCTGTTGTCGTTGTTGTGCGATCATCTGCAGCTGAGTTCGTGCTTGTTGTAGTCTGTTGATTTGGTCCTGCAGTTGAGGGGATAACTCTTCACCGGGCATGCTGATTTTTTCTCCTTTTTTGGCAGTAATAAGCGTCTGCTTCTTAAAAGTATTCATTCAAAAAAAGTTAAATATGCATAATACCTATCATATATATAATAGGAAATATTATATAGAAAGTTCGAAATATACAGAGACAGATATTATTATCCTTCACGGAGGATTATTACCATGATGAAAAATGACAAATTAATCGTCGCGGCGGGCGTCGCTGTAATCGTTTTTGCAGCCATCGGTATCTACTATTGGATTCCGGATCAAGCAGAAGCACAGTCTATCGATACAAACGATTTCCTTGACATCACTGGTGACTTACGGGAGCTGCCCGGATCCATCACCGTCTCAGACAACTGTCCCTTTTATCCCTTGATAGCGACCCCATTATCAATCAATTATGATGAAAACGCACAGCAATCAGTTATACCACTTTATGTGATGGATTTTGAGAACCCGTCAACAGCTATTACACGACTTCAGAGCCAATTAAAGCGAAACAAAGAAAGTGAAACAATCCGGGATGATGAATCCGCAAAAGCCGCTTCTTTAAGAATCGCAAAAGACTACTGGGACAGCAGTGAGGCAGCCTTACTGATAGAATACACTGAACAGGGATACAATCTTGGTGTGCTCGCAACACCAATAGCCTCCTATCTGCGTATACCTGTGATTGTCACTGATACAATAGATTCTGAGGTCACGAGTGTACTGAACGATCTTGGCGTGAAAATGACCATTATCTGTGGTGAGAATCTCACAGGATTTGGTTCTTTTGTGAAATTCAACAATGCTGACGAAGTCGTTAATGCAGCAATCATCGTGGTTGAACAGAAACTCGAGCAGGATGTCAATTATATTACCTTAACCAATCCAGTTGATGCCTGGCCACCGAAGGTATTAGATAGTGAAGAGTTTACCTTTGGGCCTGCTAAAATAAAATCAAGTTCCATGAGCCAGCTTGTCAGTACCCTTCTTGGTTCTGTAAGCGGGAAAGGCACGGTCGTCTGGCCTTTCACCATACCAGATGATTACAAATATGCTTTGATTAAATTTGAAGGCATAAACCATGATGCAGAAAACTGTGACGACATGGGGGACAAAGCCACCTTCATGATGGGTCCGAATATCGAAGGCGTTCCAGCAGGGTTAACGAAATTTGAGGTCAACCCTGGGGGGACCAATGCTGGTGGTATCGCAGAAAGGGATGTAAGTGGCAACATCATCAAAGATGTTGTCTATTCTGAATCGGTCGTATATGGACGGGAGGGGGTTGAATATAACATTATTACAACCGGGAGCTGGTTGATAAAAAAAGAAGGTACGGTCTCAGCACATGTTGTGGTTGAAAAGCTTGAGGACCCTCTCTATCCAATGATGCCTGGTCTTTCCTCTGTTGCACCCTATTTGACTGCGTATCATCAGGGGATTATTTATGGAAAACCTGAGTTCGCATTCACCGCTGATGATGATAAAATTACTGATACTGGGGAGACCTGTCCTGGTCTGTATGTTGGTGGAAAAAACCCAAAACTCGTTCCGATATCAAACAGACATTTTTTCGACAAAATCCATGATCCGCTCAATGCCTTGCTCGCGCATTTGGCAAATATCACTATAAACGATGACCGCGATATCAAGACATTACGGGATTATTACGCGAAAAACCCGGTGTACATCGCATTGGTCGGCGATGCGACTGTCTTACCGAATTACTATTATCAAAACCATGCTGAACCAATCGGGGACATCGATGGAGATGGTGTTGACGACACCACCTACTACAATGGTGGGGGTACCCCTAGTGATGTTCTGTACGGGAATATCGACCCGATCCGCTATGACTGGAGTAATATAGCGACAGATGTCTACAGTGAACATGATGAGAAATACCCCTTCCTCGAAAATATTGTCGGTCGGATTACCGGCTGGGATGCTCAGGATGCAAACGCATTGATCCTTCGAAGCGTATTCTATAATGAACTGAGTGGAAACCTGGATACCTGGAAGGATAACTTTGGCCTTCTCATCGGTGGGGGGCAGGATTTCCAAAAACCGCTGGTTCGATACTTTATCTTTGGAGACTTGTTTAATTTAATTAAACGAGGGGAACCAATGAAAGCCTTCACCGGGTATGCTGAGATGACATATGAGCGGGCAATCCATGATGTCGTTGAACCATTAGGATTCAATTTACAAGGAGCCCTATATGAGGAGGGTATGGTAAAAGGACTCAGTGAGGAAACCTTACAGAAGATTAAAAGCAGCAACCTCCTAAATAGGCTCTTGTTCTACAAATGGCAGGTGCGCAGATTCGCTGGTGAGGGAGTTGTGAAAGGCGGGACGATCTTTGAGACGAGTAATTTTTTGTTTGTCAACGGGCATGGGAATCAGTTCTCCTATGGTGTCGGAGGAAACGATATTGTGGCAACAGGACTTGGTGGTCCGCTTGTGAAATCGTTGCTGATACAAACGGTTATTCCGATAGCGGGTGGTTTCATCGGACCTGGAGGGGACTTAAGCTCCGCGGGTGAATATAACACAAGGACTGTGTCAAACATGGAGCTTGGCCCGTCATTTATGTGGCTTGAAAGCTGCATCTGCGGGAAGCTTGATGGGATGTACGCGCGTGCGAACATCGGGCAATCTTTGTTGCATGCTGGTGTCGGGTGTCTGATTGCTTCACCGACCGGTTCGAATATTGGGGGTGGGTATCTTGAGCCAAAGACCAGGAAATATGATTTTCCACTTCAAACCTACCTGAAATATATCAAAGCCAAAAGTCAGTGGAAGCGGGGGATATTCCCTGATGCACATTTCGGGGAGAAGATCTATGAAGACGTCTGTGCCGATTTGATGAAATTCAATAGCAGCGTGGGTATGGCCTTACGCAACGCAAAGAACAACTATTTGAAGGGGGATGCGGACTGGCTGCTGTGGTGGTCCCCACCGTTGAATATTTACACGGGAAGCACGCTGTCAGATATCGAGATGGCTCGAAACGGGAATGTTGATCTATTTAAGACTACTGCATCCAAAGGTCTCAGTCCGATGATGGAGTCAAAATATGTCAGCTTCCAGGAGTACATTTACTTCGGCGATCCTGCCTTTAATCCCTACGAACCCTGTAACGAAGGACGATAAACACTCCTTCTCGTTTTTTTTCTTTTTAGATCTTGACGTGGGCAACAGCTTTATCTTCATCTGTTGCTTTAAAGAGGTCTTCATCGGTAGTAAAGTGCATCATCCGTGCGACAATGACATCAGGGATGGAATGGATGCGGATGTTGTAGAGATTGACGCTGTCGTTATAGAATTCCCGTCGGTCCGCCAGTTCGTTTTCTAATGTAGTGATTCGATTCTGTAGTTTGAGGAAGTTCTCGTTTGCCTTAAGTGTCGGGTAGTTTTCCGCGACAGCAAAGATGCTCTTCAGAGCCTGGGTTATCCTGTTGTCTGCGACTGCTTTTTTTGAAAGCGTTGATGCCTGGAGCAGTTCGGTGCGCGCCTTTATCAGCGCCTCCAGGGTTGCCTGTTCATGGTCCATGTATCCTTTTACGCTGGCGATGAGGTTTGGTAGCTCATCGGAACGTTGTTTGAGGAGCACATCGATGTTTGCCCATGATTTCTTAATATTGTTTTTGAGGCGTATAAGGCTGTTGTACATCAAGAGTAGGGAAATGAGTACAACGAGGAAGACTAGTCCGATCACAAGTAAAAATATACCAAACAGTTCCATTCTTTCTTCTCTCCTTTCTTTTCTCCAGTCTAGATAAATCGGAAATAAAGTATTGCTCCGATGATAATGAATATTATACCGCATCCTGCTGTTCCATAGGTTGCTAGGGTCAGCTGGGTCAGGATCTGTTTTTCTGGTTTATCGGAGATGTAGTAGTGTTTCTCAATGGCGCCTTTTTGTATCATGATGGACTCGGCGTTGTTCGTTTGAACTTCTTTTTTATACGGGTTTACACCTGCGGTGCCCATGATGTATAAGCTATCGTTCGGGGCGATGATCGTCTCCTGGTATCGCATGGTCTTGTTCAATCCCAGGAATCCCTCATGGCTGAGATGATGTGTAGTGAGGAACCTGATGACCTGTTCTGGGGGGTCCTTGCCAAGGCTTGATTGGAATTCGAAATCCTTTTTTGCATCAATCTGGGCTCCTGTCGGGTCAACCAGGACCATCCCTGTCTCATCTTTCAGAGAAAAAAGCGTCCTTTGTTCTTCTTTCTTAATCGTGACCCATTGGGAGTTTTTCCCGCTGCTTTTGTATTCCTCTATGGTGTATCGATAATACACGCAGTCATTGTCTGTGAACGGGCTTTTGAATACGTTGTTCTTTAGTGGTACGACCTGTCCGAAGATCTCAACAAGTCCCATGGCCAGGGACCGGATCTTGGATGTCGGGGTATCAGCGATCAGTCGTTTCTTTCTCTGGAAATACACGCCAACGATAAAAAGGACAATGCCAATAATGATGAGCAACAAACCAAGGATGCCCGTGTCTTGAATGATCATTACCTCGGGTAATCTCTGGATCTCATTTAAACATATTTTTTACCGGAGACAGAATCGTTGTTATGAAAGAATCCCTGCTTCTTTCATCTTTTGTATGTTCTCAGGGTGTTTCTCAAAGAAGAGGTGTACTGGTGCAAGGATTTTGTTGATATGATCCGCTGTCGCGTTCTTCAGATCCAGCGGATGTAGCCCTGCTGCAAAGGCATCTGCAAGAGCCTGATAGGTTGTGAACTCTAGGTTTCCCCCGAACTTCTCAGGTCGTTGGATTAAGAACGGTTTTTCATCGAGGTCTGGGAAGATGACGAACTTGCAGATTTCAAGGACCGGGTTTCCCTCGACTTGTTTCTCAGGGCAGTAGGCTTTGCTCAGTTTCTTTTTGACATCCTCTGGTGAATCATGGATCGAGATCATAGTTTCTGGTTTGCTTTTGCTCATCTTTGCTTCGATAGGGTTCATCCGTCCACCTGCCTGCAGACTGGTTAATAGCGGCGTATGAATCGCCACCGGTGCGGTCCTGCCTATCTTTTTTGCGACGTCCCGGGCAAGCATATGGGCATGACGCTGGTCTGTCCCACCATAAGCGACATCCAACTGGAGATAAAAGATATCGGACACCTGCATCGCTGGATAAAAAAGCTTTGAGAGGTCCTTTTCTGCTTCTTCCTCCCCGCGTCCCATGATATCCATCGCTCGTTTCACACGGGCGACCGAGGTTGCTTTGGATGTCTTCAGCACCAGCTCCCAGTACTTTGCGTCGTTGACATACTCGCTGGCGTATACGAACCGTACCTTGCTGGTGTCCACCCCCATCGCTGCAAAACAATCCTGCATGTATCTGCCGCAGAGTTTGATTTTCTCCAGGTCCCCTCCAAGTTTATCGTTGATGTACGCGTGCCAATCGGCTAGCAGCACCGTGAAATCAAACCCGCAGGCAAGGAAATCCTTTATCTTGTTGGTACAGATCTTCCATCCGAGATGCACCACCCCGGAGGGCTCAAAACCGATGTAGGCTTTCGGCTGTGGTTTCTGAAGAACAGTCCTGAGTTCTTCGATGGTGACGACTTCATCTGTATTCCTGGTTAGTGTTTCGAGTTTCTCCATGATCTTTCCCTTCTTTTTATCGTGTGAGTTTCTTTACCACTTGATCAACGATTTTATCAGAGACGCCAAGATAGTTCCGCGGGTTCATGACCTCCTCCAGTTCCTTTTTCTTCAGCAGTTTCACGACCTTGGGATTCTCAAGAAGGACTGTGAGAAGCTGTTTGTTCTGGCGGACTGCCTTCAGCGAACAGGTTCTGACCAGTTCATGAGCATCACCTCGTCCTATTCCTTTCTCAACGAGTCTTGTCATAACCGCCTCAGCCATTGGAAGTCCCTTTGAGTTCTCCAGGTTCTCCCGCATCCGTTCCGGGTACACCTGCAGGCTCTTGAACACCTTGTTCATCTGGAATACGATCCAGTCTGTCATAATCAGGGAATGAGGAAGGATGAATCGTTCTGAGGAGGAGTTACAGAGGTCTCGTTCATGCCATTGGATTGCGTTCTCATAGGCTGGGATGATGAAGCTTCGTACAACCCGAGCTAGACCGCAGACCTGCTCGCAGAGGATCGGGTTTCTCTTCTGGGGCATCGTGGATGATCCTACTTGTTTTTTTGCCTCGAATGCTTCTGAGACCTCACTGATCTCACTTCGTTGGAGATTGCGGATCTCTGTTGCGAATTTCTCCATGCTGCTGCAGATATTCCCCAGGACTGAGAGAAGTTCGATGTAACGGTCTCGACCCACGATCTGGGTTGACGCCTCCTCAGTCCCCAGTTTCAGGTCTGCCATGACCAGTTCCTGGATTTTCAGTGCATGTTTTCCCATGGCTGCGCCTGAGCCGACCGCACCAGACATCTTCCCGACGAGCAAGCGTGATTTACATTCATGCAGCCTTTCGAGATGCCGGTCGACTTCCATTGCGTAGACTGCCATCTTCAACCCAAAGGTGATGGGAATAGAATACTGTCCATGGGTCCGACCTGCCATGATCGTGTTTTTATATTCCTTCGCAAGACCGACAAGAGACACCCGCAGCTCCCGGACCTGGGCTTTGAGAAGATCAGTTGCCGCTGCGAACTGCAAGGCATTTGCAGTATCAACGATGTCATAGCTGGTGGCGCCGAGGTGAACATATTTCCCCGCGTCTCCTTTACAAACCTCGCTAAGTGCCTTGGTGACCGCCATGATGTCATGTCTGGTTTCTTTCTCGATTTCATTGACTCGTTTGACCGTGACGTATTTCACAGAGGCTTTCTTTGAAATCTCATCCGCAGCTTTCTTGGAGATATTGCCGACAGCGGCATGCGCACGAGCAAGTGCAGCCTCGACATCCAGAAGGTATTGAAGTTTACTGGTCTCACCAAAGACGTCTTTTATCTCTTTTCTCCCGTAACGGAAATCTAGGGGACAGACAGGGTTCTCCATAGAGCTTCTGACCTAGAATCATCTATGAGTTAATGTCTTTTTTGGGGCGGTTTTGTTACGAGATCTTTTCTAATAAAACAGCAAGTTCCCCGGCGATTTCCTGGATCCGGGGATAGTGGCGCTGCAGTTTTTCGACAAGCTGCCGGAGCTGAATAACAGTCCCCATCAGAAGGATCTGCCCTGGGTCTTTTTTCAGCTCAAAAGCATCCCGGGGGATTGCGACTTCTCCACCGAGGGAAAGCATGTCTTGTTTGATGATAATGGCATCCTGGAGTACCACCTGGTCAAGTCTGATGACTTTAAAGACTGCTTTAGGGGCCATGATGTCAAGACTTTTGGGGTCACTACCGATGTTTCGGATTTCTTTTCTGGCACAGGCAAGCGAGTCAATCAACATAAACCGGGGGTTATGAGGTACCATCGGAGGAGGAAACAGAATCGGTGTTATAAGAACCTATGCACATACTCGTGCTCATGAAGGGGACGTATCTGCTTGTCCTGAAACTTTCCAACGATATTTCGGTTATGGTTGGGAAACGGGGGGTACTTGATTTTAAGAAAGGATTCTACGTCTACGTTGGTTCAGCGTTACAGGGGTTTGATCAGCGGATTCGGTGGCATCTTCGATTAGAGAAAAAAACACATTGGCATATTGATTATCTCCGTGCTTATTCAGAGGTTGTCGCTATTTTTTATAAGGAAAATACGGTAAAAGAGGAATGCATCATCGCACAAGCTTTCCAGAGGTATTTCGACAACATCCCTGGGTTCGGATGCAGTGATTGCTCCTGTAGAAGTCATTTGTTCTCTGGATCGTTGCAAGAGATTATACAGCTTGCCTGTACTCTTGAAATGCAGCCGTATTGTTTGGAGGCAAACTCTTAAAATCATTCTGTCTATTGATTCCTTCATGGTCTCTATTCTTTATTGTACGACCGATACCATTGAATCAGCAAAGATGATCGCCCGTGCCCTGGTAAAAGAAAAACTTGTCGCCTGCGTACATATCCTCCCAAAGATAGAATCTATTTATCGATGGCAAGGGAACATCGAAGAGGCAAGCGAATGTGTGCTTCTTGTGAAAACCTCTGATCGGAACGTGCAGAACACCATTCAGAAAATCCGTTCCCTACACCCATATGAGGTTCCTGAGATTTTTGTGTTCCCCCCAGTTGGTGGGCTGAAGGAGTATCTTGACTATGTTGATGAGGAGACGGTATGAGACTTGTCTCACTGGTCTCAAGCGGGATTGATTCCCCGGTAGCCACCTACCTGCTTTCCAAGTACGCAGAGGAGATCATTTTGCTACATGCGGACAACCGTCCATATACTGATGATCGTGAAATCGAAAAATTCCTAACACTAGCGAAATATCTCAAGAACCTTCTTCCATCGAAACTCACATCGTTGCTTATTCCTCACGGGCAGACGCTTCAAGCCTACAAAACACACTGTGACAATAAATATACCTGCGTCATCTGTAAGCGGATGATGTTGCGGTACGCTGAGGCGATCGCAGAAAAAGAAAACGCAGATGCGATCATTATGGGGGATTCTCTTGGTCAGGTCGCCTCACAAACACTTCGGAACATCCGGGTTGTCGAGGAGGCAATACAGCTTCCCATCCTCAGACCATTGATTGGGTTTGATAAGGAAGAAACGATTCAGATTGCGAAAAAGATAGGGACCTTTGATCTGTCGATTGCTGCTGCTGGATCGTGTGAGGCGGTGCCGGTGAAACCCTCGACACAGGCACGTCTTGAGCAGATCCATGCGGAGGAACAAAAAATTAAAATCGATGAGCTGGTACAGTATGCGATCACGCAGGTAAAAACCGTCACACTCTAACATGTCACAGTCAAAATGATTAATAAATAAGACGGAAGAAAATGATGTTTTTTAGGAAAAATCAAAAGACTTAAAAACCACAAAATTATACTACAGTTTGTAGCAGATTTTTTTTGCTATACTATATATTGTATCTGTGGTGATGGGAGATGAATTGCCCCTATTGCAATCATATTGAGACAAAAGTGACAGACTCGCGCGACACCGGAGGATCCATCCGAAGACGACGAGAATGCCTCAGCTGCAACAAGCGATTCACGACCTACGAATACATCGAAATGGCACCCATGTTCGTCATAAAAAAAGACGGCAGACGAGAACGATACGACCGCTGCAAAATCAGAAACGGCATGGAAAAAGCACTCGAAAAACGCCCGATAAAACATGAAAAAATCGAGGAAATGATCGACGGTATCGAAGAAAGAATCAGACGCGTTGGAAAGGAGGAAATCGAAACCTCACATATCGGTGAATACGTCATGGATGCACTTAAAGAAGTCGACCATGTCGCCTACATCAGGTTCGCCTCGGTATACCGTCAATTCACCGATGCCACCAGCTTTGAAAAAGAGGTTAAAAACCTCACAGAAAAATAAAAGGAGAAGGAGAGAGACAAAATGATACGAAAGATAAAGAAACGAGACGGAAAAATCGTTGATTTCAACCCCGTGAAAATCACAGACGCCATCTGGAAAGCAGCTCAGGCAGTTGGTGGAAAAGACTACAAGAGGGCAGCAGAACTCACCGACCTGGTCCTCGCTATCTTAGAAAAAGAGCTCAAACGCAGTGAAATACCCACCGTCGAACAAGTTCAGGATGCCGTCGAGAAAGTCCTCGTCGAGGATGGACACGCAAAGACTGCAAAGGCATACATCCTTTACCGGAAACAGCACCAGGACATGCGGGAGATCGGGGGGCTGCTCAAAGACATTGACGTCGTCGATGACTACCTCAGCATGCTGGACTGGAAAGTCAACGAGAACAGCAACATGGCCTATTCGCTACAAGGTTTAAACGTCTACGCGACGGAAAGCATCATTTCCCATTACTGGCTCAACAAGATTTATCCACCAGAAATAGGTGATGCGCATACAAAGGGAGAGTATCACATTCACGACCTTGGGACCCTCGGAGCATATTGCGTGGGGTGGGATCTCAAAGATCTTCTCCTGCTTGGATTTAAGGGAGTCGCTGGAAAAATAGAAAGCAAACCCGCGAAACATTTCAGCACCGCACTGATGCAGATCGTCAACTATCTCTACACCCTTCAAGGTGAGGCGGCAGGCGCACAAGCACTGTCCAATTTCGATTCGTTACTTGCCCCGTTCATCGCAAAAGACAATCTCCCCTACGAAAATGTAAAACAGGAGATGCAGAAGTTCCTCTTCAACATGAACGTCCCCACAAGGGTCGGGTTCCAAAGCCCGTTTACCAACATCACGATGGATCTTACTGTCCCTAGCTATATGGTTGACGAGCCAGCGATCATCGGTGGTCAACTCACGGACAATAACTACAGCGAGTACACCGAAGAGATGGACATGATTAACCATGCGTTCGCGGAAATAATGCATGACGGGGACGCAAAAGGCAGACCCTTCACCTTCCCAATCCCGACGTACAATATTACGAAGGATTTCAACTGGAACAACGATGGTCTCGCGCCGCTCTGGGATATGACCGCGAAATATGGGATTCCCTATTTCTCTAACTTCATCAACAGCGACATGAAACCAGATGACGCAAGGTCTATGTGTCCCCTTGCTGGTGATGAAAAAGTTTTAATTAAATCCTCAAGAGGTAGAATCGTTGAATATTCAATGATTAGAAACATCTATGAAGGAAATAGTAGTCAAGAAGAATATGAAATCTACAGTGATGGGAAATTCATTAAAGGGAAATTTAACAAATGGAATGACCAACAGATGATAAAAATCAAACTAGAAAATGGTCATGAGATAAGAATGTCTACTCATCATCTAAACTTTGTAATGAATACCAAAACTGAAAACAAGGAAAATATCATAAAAGCCAAGGATCTCAGACCAGGAATGTACCTTCCATATTCATTACAGCCATATGATGGCTCCGGAGGAACAAAAGAATTAGGTTATTTTGTTGGAGCATATGCTGGAGATGGATCTTTTGATGGTGATACATCAGTAGTATTTTCTTTGGAAAATCGTTATAAAAAAACAATTATCACAAAACTCACTAGAATAGCAGAACGATATTTTGGAGCACATTGTACAATTACCTCTGATAAAAAAACAAAATTAACGACCGTCAAGGTTCATTCTAAAGCAGCAGTTGGTTTATGCAAAGATTACGTTGAGGGAATTAAAAGAAACAAGAAATACACAGCAAGGATTTTTACGACAAGTAAAGAATTTAGAAAAGGCGTCCTTTCTGGTCACTATGATACAGATGGTGGAAATAGAAATAGAATTTACACTTCTTCGCCTCAGATGATTGAAACATTAAATATGCTTGCAGCAACCATGGGGACAACAACGAGCATCTATGAAGATACACGCAAAGGACGACTTGGGAGTGAACCAAATTATGCGGTATTGATCTATCAATTAAACCGAAAAAATTATGGTGATGTCTGGTTTAAACGAAACAACAAACTTTGGGTAAAGATAAAGGAAATAACCCCGCTATCAAATAGTGCTGCATATTGTTTCGAGGTAAAAAATGGGACACCATTATTTACCGTTGGTACCACTGGCATTTTAACACATAACTGTCGATTGAGACTTGATAATCGTGAACTTAGAAAGCGCGGGGGCGGATTATTTGGCGCAAATCCAAAAACCGGATCGGTTGGTGTCGTCACTTTGAACATGCCACGGATTGCGTACCTGGCAAAAGACGACACGGATTTCTTTGAGCGGCTTGACAGCCTCATGATGCTTGCCAGGCAGAGCTTGGAGATAAAGCGTGACCTTATCGAGAATCTGACTGCCAGTGGTCTGCATCCGTACTCACGGTTCTATCTTTCTGATGTGAGGAGAACCTTTGGAGAGTATTGGAAGAATCATTTCTCCACGATTGGTCTCATCGGTATGAACGATGCCCTGCTTAACTTCATGAACAAGAGTATCGCTGATCCTGAGGGAAAGGCATTTGCCGAGAAGGTCCTGGATTTCATGCGGACACGTATCGCGGATTTCCAGGAGGAAACAGGCAACATCTTTAACCTTGAGGCGACACCTGGGGAGGGGACTAGTTATCGTCTTGCTCGTTTGGATAAGAAGCATTATCCGGATATCCGGACCTATAATCAGGAGGTCTACTCAAAGAACAGAGGCCGTGATATCGAGCCGTATTACACGAACTCCACGCAGCTGCCTGTTGGTTTTACCACCGATGTGTTTGAGGCGCTGGACCTGCAGGATTCCCTGCAGACCAAGTACACGGGTGGCACGGTGTTGCATATCTTCCTTGGTGAGGAGGAGCCCTCACCGACTGCGACAAAGAACCTTATCCGGAAAGTGGCGTCGAACTACGCATTGCCCTATTATACGATCACGCCGACGTTTAGCGTGTGTCCTGATCATGGGTACATCGCTGGGGAGCATCAGCTCTGCCCGACCTGTCAGGCGTCGCAGAAAACCACGGAATGCGAGATTTACTCTCGTGTTGTGGGGTATATCCGGCCGGTGAACCAATGGAACAAGGGCAAACAGCAGGAGTTCAAAGACCGGACCACCTTTGACCTAAGGGAGAAGATCCTTGTATCACAATGAAGATAGGCGGCTTTCAGAAAACATCGTTGCTTGATTACCCAGATCGGATCAGCGCGATCGTCTGGACCAGCGGATGTAATTTTCGCTGTCCTTTCTGTTATAACAGGAAGCTTGCGCTAGGGACAGCAGATCTGTTTCCGCAGGATGAGATATTGTCGTTTCTCTCGAAGCGTAAGGAGCTGCTGGAAGGCGTCGTCATTTCTGGGGGGGAGCCGCTCCTGCAGGATGATATCGCTGATTTTATCAAAAGGGTCAAGAACTTGCGGCTTCTGGTGAAGGTTGATACGAACGGTGCGTTCCCTGAGAAACTTGATGAGCTGTTGGAACAGCAGCTTGTTGATTATGTTGCTATGGATGTGAAAGCCCCGAAGAAGAAGTATCGTGAGCTTACTGGTATCGATGTTGATCTTTCGAAGATTGAGGCATCAATCAATCTGATAAAAGCAAAGGCACCTGCCTATGAGTTTAAAACCACGTTTGTCCCTGGTCTGCTCACCAAGGAGGATGTCATCGAAATCGCGGAATGGATTAAAGGGGCTGACGTGTATTTCCTTCAGCAGTTTAAACTAGTAAAGCCGCTGGTGTCATCTCAGCTTGAAAAAACGATGCCTTACCCTCGGGAGTATGTGTATGAGACGCTTGAGACGATTAGACCGTTTTTCAAACGCTGCATGGTCCGGGGTGTTTAGAAAAACTAAAGAGTGGATAGTGAATGGGGTTTTTCATGGATTATGAATTAGCGATCATCGGTGCAGGTCCTGCTGGTTTCTCCGCTGCGATTTATGCGAAGCGGTCCGGTATTTCAACGGTGGTGTTCGACCGCGGTGGCGGTGGTGGTCTGCTGCAGGTTGCCCCGAACATCGAGAACTACGCGGGGTTTGATTCTATCCCTGGGATTGAGCTTGTCGAGAAGATGAAGCAGCATGCCGCGAAGTACGCTGATTTTCATTTCTATGAGGAAGTCAAGGAGGTCACGAGGTCTTCTGCTGGTTTTGTTGTGAAGACCGAGAAAGCAGCCTATCGGGTTGGTGCGGTGATTCTTTGTACTGGGACGGAGCATCGGAAGCTTGAGGTGCCTGGTGAAGCGGAGCTGCTTGGGAAGGGGGTGTCGTATTGTGCGACCTGTGATGGTTTTTTCTTTAAAGGAAAAAAAGTCGTGGTGGTCGGCGGGGGCAATACTGCATTGATCGAATCCATTTTTCTAAAACAAATCGGCTGTACAGAGGTCTACGTCGTACATCGTCGGGGTCAGTTCCGTGCCGAGAAGATATATGAGGAGGAGGCCCGGGAGAAAGGTGTGCAGTTCATCTTCAATACGATCGTGGAGGAGATCAGTGGGAAGGAGAATGTATCGTCTGTTGGTCTTTTTAATCTGGAGACGAGTGAGCGGAAGAAGTTGGCGGTCGATGGTGTGTTTGCCTCTGTCGGGGTGTTGCCGCAAAGTCAGATGGCGCAGTCTCTTGGGTTGAAACTGGATGAGAATGGGTATATCATGGTTGATGCTGGGCAGCGGACCACTGTTGCTGGTGTGTATGCCGCTGGTGATATCACCGGTGGTCTGCGTCAGGTTGTGGTTGCGTGTGCGAAGGGTGCGATTGCTGCGTTGTCGTCGACGGAGGCGCTGGGGAAGAAATATCCGTATTAGAGTGTGGGTATCGTTTCGTATCTGTGTTTTTTTAGAAGTTCGATGAGCTTGTCCGCTTTTTCTT
Source organism: uncultured Thermoplasmatales archaeon (assembly GCA_964558215.1). Lineage (GTDB taxonomy): Archaea > Thermoplasmatota > E2 > DHVEG-1 > DHVEG-1 > SM1-50. The sequence continues at coordinate 273 of CAZLDE010000003.1, read as the reverse complement.
TTACAATATTGCTTATGGGACCTGACATGTGTTGTGGCTGAATACCTATCATGATGATGGTCGGTACTTCTTTTTCAAGGTAGGTCATGAGAAGGGAGAGGGGTATACCATGGGTGCTGATGTGCATGGTTCCGATTTTTTCTTTTGGTATGGTGCGTATCGTTCCTGCGGGTTGTTTCATTTCTGCTGCGTCGATGAGGATGAGTGTGTGTGGTTTTTGTTGTTTGACGGTTGCTGTGTAGTTCTCCGGGGTCGTGCCGCAGTCTATGATGA
>CAZLDE010000002.1:0-28817 GCA_964558215.1 uncultured Thermoplasmatales archaeon | reverse complement strand
CTCTTACATATATTGAATGTCTCGTTCTTTTTTATCCTTTTTGGCGATACTACTCCCCATATCATCCTTCACTTTTTTATAATATTTTATCACATCATCGGTCAGACTACCACGTGCCTCTGAAAGCGCCCGCTCGAAATGCACTCTACGAACCTCTTTAACAGTGATATCCTCACGCAACGCAAGCATCGCAGCCTCGCGACACAGTGCGTCAATATCAGCACCAGAAAAACCTACGGTCTTCTCAGAAAGCTCATCAAGGGAAACATCCTTGGCAAGTGGCATATCCTTCGTATGAATCTTAAATATCTCAAGCCGCGACACATCATCCGGTGCTGGAATCAACAACAACCGGTCAAACCGACCAGGACGCAGCAGACCAGGATCAATGATGTCAGGCCGGTTGGTCGCTCCAATCACCACGACGCCCTCCATGCTTTCCAGACCATCGATGCTTGTCAACAACTGGTTAACCACACTCTCGGTCACATGAGATCCTTCAAACGTCCCACGACGCGGGGCAATCGAATCGATTTCATCAAGGAACACGATCGTCGGTGCGACCTGACGAGCTTTCTTGAAAAGCTCTCGGACCGCTTTTTCACTTTCACCGACCCACTTACTCAACACCTCAGGTCCTTTAATGGAGATAAAATTAGCTTTTGACTCATGTGCAACTGCCTTTGCCAGCAGAGTCTTTCCTGTACCGGGCGGCCCGTATAACAATATCCCACGCGGCGCTTGAATCCCCATCCGCTTGAACACCTCCGGTTGGGTGAGAGGCCATTCCACCGCCTCCTTCAGACTCTGTTTGACGTCTTCTAAGCCACCGACATCATTCCATGTTATCTTTGGGATCTCAACGAAGAATTCACGCAGAGCAGAAGGCTCAATACCACGGTGTGCGTTTTTAAAATCATCCAACGTCACCTCCATCTTCTCCAGTAGCTCGATGGGAATTGGTTTTTCCAAATCAATCTCCGGTAAATACCGCCGCAGTGCATTCATCGCAGCTTCACGAGCCAGCGCGGCAAGATCCGCCCCGACGAAACCATACGTGATATCCGCAATCTCATCAAGAAGCGCCTCTTTGGAGATCCGCTTTACGAAATCCTCCGGATTATCCCGAATCGTGGCAAGGCGTTCATTAATCTGCTGTTCTGCACTGACATTTGCCTCGGTATCATCTAAGTCATACGGCAATAAATTCGTAATCTCCTCAGCGATTAACCGGATGACTTTCTCATAGAACAACGGAGGCAGCTGATCCTTAAAAGACGTAAAGGTCACATCAAGATATTTACCGACAAGTTCTGCACGTTTATTCTTGTCTTTCGATCGTAACATGCTGCGAAGCAAATCAGAGATATGAATTTTCTTAATCCCCTGTTTGATGGCAGTCAGAACCTTCTCCTCATTGACGATTTCACCAGCGTACATATCGACAAGACCCGGGTTAATCGGCATTCCTCGTGTATGAATCATCAGGATTTCCTTTCTCCCACTTCTATCAGGAACATCAATACGGATCTCCCGATCAAATCGTCCAGGTCGTCGTAAGGCAGGATCAATGACGTCAGGGATGTTTGTCGCACCAATGACAATGACCTTCCCCCTGCCTTTCAGACCATCCATCAACGTCAACAACTGAGAGACAACCCGACGCTCCACTTCACCATGTACCTCACTGCGCTTCGGCGCGATCGCATCAATCTCATCCAAGAACACAATCGAAGGAGCATTCTTCTGAGCCTCCTCAAAGACCTTCCGCAGATTCTCCTCACTTTGACCATAGAATTTACTCATGATCTCTGGACCATTAATCGTATAAAAGTTCGCGCCTGATTCGTTAGCGACCGCTTTAGCGATAAGTGTTTTTCCTGTCCCTGGAGGACCATGCAGGAGAACTCCTTTTGGTGGATCGATACCAAGCCGGTCAAATAACTCCGGATGTTTCAACGGCAGCTCAATCATCTCTCGAACTTTTTGAATTTCAATATGAAGACCACCGATATCTTCGTAACTGACTCGAGGCCCCTCCTCTTCAGTGATTTTTGCTGCCTCTTCCTTTACATGCAACACCGTCCGCTCGGTAATCATCACAATCCCATGCGGGTTGCTATCAACAATAACAAATGGCAACGCGTTCCCAAAAAAAGCAATTCCTGGGATGATAATCTCATCGCCTTTCGAAATAGGCCTCCGTAACATATTTTTCTTAATGATAACATCGATACCCATACCAAATTCAATACGTTGCCCTTCTGGCATTAACGGAGCAAGCGATACATCCCGGGCTTCTTTAACTTCAGCGCGCCGGATTTTCACCCGATCGCCTAATCCTGTTCCAGCGTTTTTCCGTGTAAGATTATCAATACGAACAAGCCGTTTCCCTTCATCCGAGGGATGCGCCCGCCAGACCGAGGCCGCCGTTACCTTTGTTCCTTCCAGTTCGATAACATCGCCAATGGAAAGATCAAGATCTAACCGTGTCTGATGATCAATACGTGCTCTTCCATACCCAACATCTTGCTGGAACGCCTCTGATACTTTTAGAACAACTTCTCGTACCATAACTCCCACCAGTCGTAGTTACGGTGGCCAGAAGATTAACATGTATTATAAAGTTTTCTCCCCTCAGTAAAACTCAGAAACACACACGAAAGGAAAATTAAATAAAGAGATTCTATATTTTCTATTCAATAATTAACGTCTGGGGGAAATACATGAAATTCAAATACATTGTCGTTTTTCTTTCGATTTTATCCTTACTCATACTCTATGGGGTCTCGCGAATTTCGCAACCAGAACTGGTCTCACTTTCCATACTTTCCAACTACGAAGGACAACAAGTACTTGTGCAAGGGGTAGTGACGACATACCGAAGCACGAACTTTGGATCTCAGCTAATCACTCTTAGGGACTCTGATAACGAATTTACTACTGCCGTACTCTACATTGAAGAAGGAGACGTATTCGTAGAATTCGGCGACACGATCCAAGCAACCGGACAGGTGCAACGCTATAAGGACCAATGGGAAGTAGTGATAAGCAACCCCCAGCTCATCACGATCGTACAAAAATGGAACAACACCTCTTTTCCCCTCTGGCAGCTCGCAGAACATCCGACACGATATCTCCAGTCCAACATCAATATCACCGGTATTATTACAAAAAAACAACAATCAACCTTCGTCTTAACTGACCCGACTGAGGCATATACCCTGGAGGTATCATGCCCTGTCTCAGATAGCGTCTTGTTTTCCAATGGTGATGCTGTTGCAGTCTCAGGACGTTTTATCTACGAACCACACACACTACGTTTTCTCGTACAACTAACAGAACCAAACCACAGGGTCACAAAAATCAAGGGAGGATTAAATGATTGATTTCGCTCTCATCGTTATCTTTTGTTTTCTTGGAGTACTTATTGGTGTGACTACGGGGATGTTCCCTGGTTTGCATGTAAACAACGTAGCGATGATTCTGCTGTCGTTCTCAAGTAGCATTATCGTCATATGTGGTTCATTGTCCTCTTATAACCTCTCAGGACAATTCGTTTTAATCCTCATAGCAGGCTTCATCCTATCTGTTTCAATAGCTCATTCATTTATCAATGCGATACCTGCAACCTTCATCGGTGCACCGGATGAGGAAACCGCTTTGTCTATTCTTCCGGCACATGGATTGCTTCTTGATGGAGAAGGTTATAGAGCTGTTGCGTTATCTGCCGTAAGCAGCTATGGGGCGATTCTCATATGTCTTGCCTTCACTTTTCCCCTCCGTCTCCTCATAGGCGCACCTTTATTGTTATATACTGAAATTCAGAAAAGCATGGTATGGATACTGATAGCAATTGTATTTTTGATGATTGCAACAGAAAAGACCCGCATCAAAGAATCAGGGAAACAAGGTATCCTCCCAGTGCTACTAGGAATGCTGTTTGCTGTCTTTGTCTTTTTCCTCTCAGGTATCTTTGGGTTGATCATCCTTGATTTGCCTGTTTCTTCACCCTTACATCTTCCTGCCTCTGTGCTGTTTCCTGCACTTGCTGGGTTGTTCGGTCTGCCAACTCTTCTTAATTCACTATTTACAAAACCCGAAATACCCTCTCAGAGCCTAGAGCCTCTTACCCTGAATCCTATAGAAAAAAAATTATCGATTGTTTCAGTGATGACCGGAAGCCTGGCCGGCGTAATTGTTTCTATCATCCCTGGGGTCACCACTGCCATCGGGACGGTTCTGGCGATGAATCTCCGTCAGAAATCAAGTAGGGAACAGACAATCCTGACACTCTCCTCAGTCAACACCGCAGCAGCGTTCTGTGTCACCCTCATGCTCTTTATCATCCAACGGACACGCAGCGGTGTCATCATTGCAGTGAACAATCTGATTGCAGCAGAGCCATGGACCTCGTTCCTCATGCCCGTGTCTCTGACATACCTTCTCATGTTCTTAGTATTAAGTGGAGGTTTTTCTTATTTTTTTACACTCTTCATTGGAAAAATCTTTGCAAAAAAATTTTACAAAATCCCCTACCAGCCCCTGGTAATAGCCACATTGGTTTTTCTTGGCGTACTTGTTGTCCTCTTCACAGGACTGGTCGGACTACTGGTGTTACTCACAGCAACAGCTATTGGTTTTTTACCCGTCTGTTGGGGCGTCCGACGAAGCCATTGCATGGGGGTGCTATTAATCCCGATCATTCTGTTTTTTCTCTGAAAATACCTTGCTCTACTTCTGCCAGCAACTCTCCGACATTAACATTGTATTTCCGCGCCACATATAAACCGGCAACCTCAAAGAGGAGGCTTTTTTCCCGCCCCTGATTGATTATCTCCTCTTCAATATCCTGTTGCGTCAGAGGCGTCTGTGCACAGATACGGGCGATAATCCTGCTGGTGAGAGGCGGTCCTTGCTCTTGAGAGGTTGTCTCACAAAAAAGTTTTTTCGATGGAACAAAATTCAGAGGTATGGTGATCTTTTCAAGAGGAAAATTTGGCTGTATTTTCCCATCCTGTTTTACGAGCAAGCCTTGTTGTATTGCAGATTTCACAAACCCCTGAGCCTCTTTTGTGGAAAGCCAACCAAGTTCCATTGAAAGAGGCAAATAGAGTTCCGATTCAGTCAAAGTGGTCTTCCCACTTCGGTTAAAAATAAATGCAATGATGATTTTTGCTTCTGAATCCATCACGGTGCTCCTTGTTTATTTCGCAAATCTATAACAATCCCGCTGATTCCCTGTTCCTCCCAGAACGAGGCTTTCTCAATCGAAACGGCGTACAGGAAGACCTTTTTTTTCACTATGGCGTCTTTTGAGAAATTTCCATACATATTTTCATCAGTGAACAGGATAATACCAATGTCACCAGCATAGGAGACATTCAATGGCTTATGCTCTTGATGCTGCTGACTCATATCAAGATAGATTTCATCATCGGTCATCTCCTGGACACCCAGCATATCAATATCTGGCCAGAGGTCTTGTCGAAGAGTGATGTTCGTTGCCCCCGCCATGATCGTATCCATGACATCATCAAGTCTTCGGGGACCATTATCTATCCAAAGGACGTATTGCTCAGCGAGTCGTTGGTACAACTCAAAATTAGGGTTATTACTATCGATACCATCATAATCTAACACATACACCATGGAATCTTTTTGTGCTCGTACAGCTAAATCATCCAAGGAAAGCACTTTACCTTCTTTTCCATCGAATATCTGCCCTTTCCTAATTGAAACAAGAGGGATGATGTTCATACGAAGGTACAATCATTCACACTACTAAATACTTTTCAAATGATGTTCCGATAAAAAAAGGGTAGGGGACTTATCGTCCCAGTCGCCGTTCAGTCTCAGCTATTTTCAACCGTGTTTTAATAACCGTATCTGGATTTAGTGAGATGCTGTCGATGCCGCACTCCACGAGGAACTCTGCGAACTCTGGGAAATCAGAGGGCGCCTGACCGCAGATACCTACCTTTCTGCGTGGTTGGTGCTGATGTGCTGTTGTGATGACCTGCGATATCAACCGTTTCACCGCATCGTTCCGCTCATCGAAGATATGTGCCACTAGATCAGAATCTCGGTCCAATCCCAAGGTAAGTTGCGTAAGATCGTTTGAACCTATACTGAAACCATCGAAGATCGCTGCGAACTGGTCTGCGACAATGACATTTGATGGGATTTCGCACATAACATACACTTCAAGACCGTTTTCCCCTTGCTTTAACCCATATTCATTCATGACGGAAATGACCTTGCGGCCTTCCTCCGGTGTCCGGCAGAACGGGATCATCGGTTTAATATTTGTAAGCCCCATCTCATTGCGTGCCTTCTTTAAAGCGATGCACTCAAGCCCAAAAGCAGGTTTGTATTTCTCATCGTAGTAACGGGATGCTCCTCGCCAGCCGATCATCGGGTTATGTTCCTCCGGTTCGTACAAATATCCGCCGATGAGGTTTGCATACTCGTTTGTCTTAAAATCAGACAAACGCACGATGACATCATAAGGGTAGAACCCTGCCGCTATCTTGGCGATTCCACGAGCTAATGTATCGATAAAAAACTCAACCTTGTCCTCATAACTAACACTGCGCTCATTGATCTTTTTTATGACATCAGCGATCTTCTTGTCCTTGGGTGCTTTCTTTTTTAATTTCTCGTAATCAAGTAACGCGAGAGGATGAATCCCAATATGGGAGTTTATGATGAACTCCTCCCGTGCGAGACCAACACCGTTATTTGGTATTTGTCCTTGCTGGAAGGCTTGTTCAGGGACTCCGACATTCATCATAATCTGCGTCTTGGTCTGCGGTATTTGATCAAGTTTTACTTCGTCAACATGGAATTTTAGTAAACCATCATAGATTCGGCCGACTCCTTCCGAGCAATCAATGGTGACTTTTGATCCTTTCTTAATGACTGAGGTACCATTTCCAGTGCCGATGACACAGGGAATGCCAAGCTCTCGAGAGATAATAGCGGCATGACATGTCCGTCCACCACGGTTAGTCACAATCGCACCAGCGATCTTCATAATAGGCTCCCAGTCAGGGTCTGTCATGTCAGTTACAAGGACTTGCCCTTTCATGAATTGGCTGATGTCTTTCGCGTCTTCGATGACGTTCACCTCTCCTTGACCGATTTTACTGCCGACTGCCTCTCCTTCGACAAGGAGTTTTCCTTTTTCATCAAGCACATAGGTTTTCATAGTGGCTTGGTCTTTTTGGGAATGAACCGTCTCCGGGCGTGCTTGAACGATGAACAGCTCCTTTGTTTGTCCATCTTTTGCCCATTCGATATCCATTGGTTTCTTGTAATGATCCTCAATGATGCATGCCCATTGTGCAAGCGTTAAAATCTCATCGTCGCTGATGACGAATTTCGCTTTGTCCTCAGAACTGACCTTTGTTTGCTTCGTCCCAGTCGTCCCATAAACCAGGCGTTTTTCTTTGGATCCAAGTTTCTTTTCCAGGATTGGTTTAAACCCTTTCATAAGTGTTGGTTTAAACACATAGAACTGATCGGGGTTTACGGTTCCTTGCACGACATTTTCCCCCAGACCATAGGCGCCTGTGATGTACACAGCGTTGGTAAAACCACTCTCTGTATCAATCGAGAACATTACACCAGAACACGCAAGATCCGAACGAACCATTTTTTGGACACCAACAGAAAGATAGACTGAGAAATGATCAAAACCTTTGTCGACACGATAGGAAATCGCACGATTGGTAAACAACGACGCAAAGCAATCCCGTACTTTCTCAATAAGTTCATCTTCTCCACGAATGTTAAGATAGGTTTCCTGCTGTCCTGCAAAGCTTGCGTCAGGAAGATCTTCTGCTGTAGCGCTACTTCTTACTGCCACGTCAACGTTTTCTCCGTAGCGAAACTCCATTTCACGGTAATATCGTCTGATTTCTTCCTCAAGCTCCGGCGGGATAGGCGTGTTTTTTATAAGAGTACGGATCTTTTGTCCTCGTACGGCAAGATCAGTCACATTATGAGTGTTGAGGTCTTTCAATATCTCTTTTATCTTGATATCTATGCCTGCTTTCTCGATCATATATTTATACGCATAGGCGGTGATTGCAAATCCTGAGGGTACTCGGACTCCTTTCTGACCAAGATTTCGTATCATCTCTCCAAGTGAGGCGTTTTTCCCACCAACTGACGGAACATCGCTGATGGTGAGATCTTCAAACCATTTTACAAACTCCTGTATCATTGAAAGCTCTCCTTTCATGAAACTGGGGTATTACGAACTTACATATAAACTCTTTTTGACATGGGGCACCTCAAGCTATCATCTTAGGAATTATTGCTCATGATATGTATAAATATGAGAAGCCGTATAGCAATATATATGGAGAAAATGATAAAAAATAACCTATTAGCTGTGCTTCTTGTCGTATTGTTTCTTTCGTTTGTTTCTGTCTCTGCTTTTAGCTCACCAACTCATAATTCAAACTCAGTGCAGGGTCTTACGGAGGAGGGATGGTACTATCTTCCGACGTACCCGAATTACGCACCGCAGGGACTGCCTGATTTCGATCAAAAACAGGATAACTGGAAAGCACGTCAAGGCATCTGGAGACTCATCGGAGTATGGTCCTTTTGCGCACCGACAAGCCTTGCTAATATTTTCTGGTGGTTTGACTCACAACACGAAGATCCCTTGGGATACCCTGGTGATGGACAGGATATATATCCTCTTGTACGAACTGTAAATACGATTGGCACTCCAACTCCTGGACCAAATTTCGATGACCATAATTACAACAATGTCAACGACCTGGAGAGCCGATGGAACCATGGGCGAGGCGATAAAGAATTTATTGAGACCCTTGCATGGTACTGCAACACGAACTTCTGCCGATACCCCTTTATCCGAGGACTCGGAGGCACGTTTGCAAAGTATCTTGAAGAAGGTGCCCGGCAATGGATCAAAGACGCAGGGCTTCAGGATCATTACATCGTAGAAGGTGTCTGGCAACCGGATTTCTCCCTTCTTGTCGAAAAACTGCAGAACAACAGCGGTATCATCGTTAATCTTCTTCTTTACCGATCAAACGCATTTGTCATTCAGACGTTCCTTGGTCATTATGTCGCAGTGGCAGGAATTCACCCGAATGGTTCGATTGCCTTGTCTGATCCGTTTCAGAATTTCGCAAACCCAACACCCACTCCTACAGATCATAACGACGCAAACATCGTTTCTTATGATGTCTATGCAGTGAATTTCACCTCCCCTTTTCCCGACCGGGCCTCCTGGTGGATCCCTGAATATTTCGACTTCGGCATCAAACGATTAGGGGGTATCGCGCATTACGCACTGTTCGTAACTGAGGTAGCATAATTCGTTCAACAACTCCCTTATCAAAAGAAAAAAAGACAGAGGTTTTTTTTATCCGTCGTTTTCCATGAACACCGCCGCGGCAAGCACCGTGGTCCACAACCCGTTCTTATCACCCTCGGCAGTCTGTGCAACACTTTGGGTCCAGACGATCTGCCCACTCATCTTGTATTCCTGTTTCCGTTTATCCCATGCCTTGTCAGGGTCGAACTCCAACCCCAGCGTAGTTGCAAGCATGGTCGCAGCAAGATCCTCAGTGTAATCCTCGAGTTTTTTACCGGTGATCCCAAAGGAGTGATGTTCTGAGATGTAACCGTAATTCCCGCGGTCCTTTGGAACAGCGATACCTACCGCTGCACCAATCAACCGATTCGGTTCATTGGTCGAATTTCGAGACATGACGACATAGGTGATCTCACCAGCGTTCAGCTCTTTAACTCCTTTCTCCTTGGTCACAATCGTACAATGTGGAGGGATGATGCTTGAGACATACACCAAGTTGCACTGTTCGATATCAGCGTCACGCAATGCAAGCTCAAATGATTGTAGCTCGTGCTTATGCCTCCCAACGCCTTTTGTAAAAAAAACTCTTTTTGGTACCATTAGTTCTCCATAAATACTGTAATATTTTATAAAGATATCCCTGAGTTATGCGTTCTCTCGTTCTTCCTCTTCAATTTCTTCTTCGTCCTCAGGTTCAACGACCCGTACCGATTTTTGTTTTTTCAGCAGGTCTTTCATCTGCTGTTGAACATCAACCTGTTCAGGCTCGAACGCTTCTTCTTTTGCCACGGTTTTTTTGGTTACAACGGTTTCTTCGACTTCGATTTGCTCTTCTTCCGGTTCTTCCTCCTCGACCGCTTGTTTTACCGCTCTTTTTCGTGATTTTCCACTAACCTGTTTATGAAGAAGATCTCGCATCTGAGTCTGAATATCCACCGCTTGTTTCTGGAACTCCACCTGTTCTTTCTGGTATTGTGTCGGCACATGGCTTTGCACCAAATCCTCGATGAGTTGCTTGATATCCTTATACGGATAGACGCCATGCAGCTCATAGTAGCTGCGGGCGATTGGTGTCTGCACTTCCTTTCCTCCGCCAGCAAAACCAAACAGTTTTGCCTTCTTCGTCCCGACCGCAAGGCCACCTCCAGCCATTGTCTTATCACTTCCCAGACCAAAACCAGACTGGCTGACAGGGATGATCGTCCCGAAACTGAAAATCTGGCCAAGAATACCCTGTTTCGCATCAATGTCAGCGATTTTATCGTACCGAATGGTACGCTCCCGTTTCGTCAGCAAACCACCCTTGAAGATGACGCGAAGGTTCGTAAGAATGTATTTATGAGAACGGCGGTATAATTCAACAATCAAAAAACCACCGATGGAGACCGCGATGGAATACACTAACAGAAACAGCGTGGAGTCGGCTTCCCACTGCTGCCAGACAATAAGACCCACTGCACCAGCAAAGACACCAAGATAGAGGAAAAAGATGCTCCATTGTATCGCGACCAGTGAAGCCACCACACCGATGAGAAGCAACACAAGCCCCCACAGGATCAACGGATACCAAGGATTGCTGGTAAACATCTCTGCATATGTTGAAAAGTTAGTTAACCACCACACCACAATCCCCCAGACAATCACAAAGATACAGAGTACCTGTAATTTCATGAATGACAAAGGATGAGGCGAGAGCATCCGTTCAATCTGTTCGTTTTTTAACAGTTCTTTTCTTTCCATCCGCAACCCTCACATGCTTCATCTTTGTTGTAGTTTTAAATCTATTGGTCCTCTTATATTTTATCAAAAGAATGGTTATGACCACCGTTGTTACCACCATAATCAGAAGGGAAAATGTTTCGACGTCATCCCTTGGATAATACAGAAAGAAAATTCGTGCTAGGATATACGACACAATCAGGCTCATATACGGGATTGTTTTCCACCATGGTCGAATTTTATCAGTTGCCCTGATAAGAAGGATAACAAGATAGGTCAACAGCAATGCAAGTATCGCAATCAGAGACATCCATCCAAACACGATAAACACCCCAACATAGACCTGCGGATTGAGGAATAATGACAACAAATAAAACACATAGACGATGACAATGAGCGCAAGGATATAGACCGGTTTTTGTATAAGATGGTTTTTTATGCGGGTCAGGTCATGAATCATATCGATTTTCTCCTTCCGCTCTTCACCGATATAACTTGGTCGTATCCCTAGGCCAAAAAACAACAAAACAAACAGAAAACCGACATGAACCGGATTGAAAAGATCGATTGTCGCAAGAAACGAAAGGAACGCGAACCCAAATCTCACAAGACTCTCACCAAACACTGTTAACGACTCGACAAAAGTGAAATCCATAACAGTTGGAATTGAAAACCCTGAACCAATGACAAAATAACTCGCCAGAAGAACAAGACCTGCTGGAATAAAAAAAGGACCAAACAGCAGAAACGAATGAGCGATCCATTCGAACACCCCTGTTTTTTCTTTCTTTGGCTCAACCTTACCGTAATTGACAGTCACCTGAAATGCCGCTATCCCGCTTCTAGTCACCGTATACCCAAGAGCATGACATACCGTCTGAAACAAAATACCAACAAAATTGGTAAATCTGCAAAACGCGTCATGTTGATGTCGCAGCAATGCAAGCATCCTTTTCTGTCCCTCAATGAGGAGGAGCTGCAGAAGCCAAAAGGTGACCACACCAGCGATAGGTCCAAGGGCTGCTCCTATGAATGCATCGATATTCAACGGGATAGTCGCCATCTCTCTCCAGAATGGTAGTTATCCAAGGATATAAAAATCTTTTTTAGACAAGCTCCATCTCAAGCTCTTGACCATTGTAATCATATGCTTTCCAGGAGACATCACCAAAAGGCGGTACTCCGACAATGATATGGACCCGCCCAAAATGACGGAACAAATCTAAATCCGCATCGGAAGGAAACGCTAGAGCTGACGGATGGGAATGCACGGTGCCAACAACACTATAATCCACAGGTAGCATATGCAGATGGAAGATTGCATGGGAATCCCCTGAGATAGTACCCGGGAGCAATACTACCTCTACGATCGTGTGTTTATTCACCCGGTCAACACGAAGAAGTGCGCCGAACTCCTGAGGATAATTTGATTTAGAACTCTCAAAAATCAAGTCAAGACATTTCTTGGTAATCCTCCACTTTATGGGCGGCTGTTCCTTTGTCTTCCGTTTGAAGAATCTCATAGACTATCTCATGAGTTTTAAACGAACCATCTGATAAAAGCTTTCACCAAACCGGATGAACCGTGCTTTCTTCTCCGATCCTGTGACACTGATGGCACTCTCCGGTGTCACTGGCATCTGGAACCGACCGTCAATAACCAGGTTGGTCTCTTTGCATTTCGGCAGTAGATGCACGCTGACGTTCCGGTCAAGTGGCACAATCCATGGACGCGCAGACAGTTTAAACGCAGCAAGAGGAGCAATAATCATTGCATTCACGGTAGGATCCATAATCGGCCCACCCACACTCAGCGAGTAACTGGTTGAACCTGTCGGCGTGGCGATGATGACGCCATCGGCTCCCATCGATTCAATCAGCTCCTCATCAACAAATAATTTGAGGTAGAGTATTTTTGCTATGCGTGCTGTTTGTATCGTCACCTCATTGGTCGCGTCCGGCAAGCGTTTTCCATCGACAATGATTTTTAATTTCGCCCGTTCCTCAACATTATACTTCCCGGCAATAATCTGTTTTAACCCTTCAAAGGCATATTTTGATTCGACCTCAGCAAGGAACCCAATACCACCTGAGTTTATTGCGAACACTGGTTTTTCTACCTCGCTTGTCGCCATAAGGATGGTCCCGTCACCACCAATCGTAACAACGATATCTGCTTCGTTGTCTATCTCTTTGAACGACGAGCCTTTGTGTTGAATCTCAGATGCAACAGATTCCTCGACAAACACGGTTCCATGCTGCTGTAAAAAATCCGCTACATCCTTTGCTAGTGAGATGGTTCGTTTCACACTTGGATTACAAATCAAACCCCATTTCATGGTCACGATTATGCCCTCGCAAGTTTCATCAATGGTGTCAGCTTCACTAATAATGAGGGATGCTTGCTTACCAATGCCTTAATGATACTGAGTGTACTGAACTCCTCAAACTTATAATCCTTCAGAGAGTCCGCCAGCATATCGAGTGTTTTATCCTCCATCTCCAGCATGATTTCTTTAGCCACATAGTTCCGATGCAATTTTTTTCCAAAGGAAATCTTCCATCGGTCTTCATACTCCATGAGAGTCTTGGAATCAAAACTCTGTTTCTCAACCGCCTTGCCAATAGTTACACCAGCGTATTTCCCCGCCTCAATCGAATGCATCAGACCACCACCGGTGATCGGGTCGACCTGACGGGCTGCGTCACCGACCAAAAGAAGGTTGTCTTTGACGGATTGGATAGGTTCCGCAACAGGATCCGCGCCGGTCAGAAAACGAAGCGGTTGACCCTTTTTTAACTCGGGTTGAGACGTGATGAATTTATCAAGTAAGTGCGTTGCTTTTCCTGGTTCACTGAGACTTGCAAGAACACCAATGCCTACATTGGCGACATCTTTTCCTTTGGGGAACACCCAGACGTACCCGCCGGGTGCCACCTTACTTCCAAGGAAAAAATCGCAATAGGGACTGTCCCAGTCAATGTTGCTTAGGGTGTATTGAGCACAGGTTTCTAAGTCATAGGGTTTAAGCGTGGTTTGTATTCCTGCCCATTTCCCAATCCGTGATTCAACCCCATCAGCACCAACCACGATATCAGCCTCAATTTCAAACGTCTCATCGAAATGTTGCGCAGTGATTCCTTTTATTTGCCCGTTTTTTTTCAGGAGATTGACTGCGCAGGTATTCAACATGAGTTCCGCGCCTTTTTGTAAAGCGCCTCGTGCTAACTCCTGATCAAAGATATCCCGATAGACCACATATCCTGTTTCATTTCCAGCATATTCTGCTGCCAGTGTTATTTTCGTACCATTCGGGGAAAAGATACGTGCGCCTTCCATTTTTGTCGCTATCCATCGTTTTCCCTCAAGGACGTTATAAGTATCGACCTTCTGACTAATTCCTTCACCACACAGGACAGGTACGCCGACTTCCGCGCGACGTTCTACAATCAGTACTTTTGCACCATTTTCTGCGGCGAACCGGGCAGTCACACTTCCAGCCGGCCCGCTTCCGATGATGACTGCGTCATATTTCATGTTATGCTCCCTCCCAGGTTATCGCACCAATCGGGCAGGTTTTTATACAAATCGAGCAGCTATTGCATTGTGCATGATCCACGACTGCTTTACTTGAAATCATGAGGATTGCGTCCTGCGGGCAGACAGAGATGCAGCCACCACATGCTAAACATTTTTCTTTCTTTACAACTGCCTTAGGCTTTACCATAGGATTCACCTCGAGTGATACCGGATGCTATCAGATGTGCGACTCGGATTGGTTCAGGTATGGCACCACGTATGGTAGAGATGTTTATTATTTCTTTTGCCTCCTCAAGGGACACCCCTTCATATTTGATATAAATCGGCTTATGCTGGGTAGGGATCATCTTGAGTGTGCCTTTCTGTAAAAGCTGCCATCTTTCCTTCCAGTCATTAAAATTTTTTTGTAGCGCCTTTTTTATTTTACTTTGGTCCGGTTTATCTCGTGTGATAGTGATCACGGGCACCTGTGTTGATTCGTACAGCGCACTAATATCCACGATATTAAAACCAGCGAGACTGGCGCCATCTATCATGATTGCTTTGAGCTGTCGGAGATGTCTGGTATTTTTTATCATCTGTTCGCAGATTGCGGTTGCCTCTGTTCCGTCAATGGTGACCTGGCTTCGTAGGACACATTCAAGGTATTCACCGCCTCGCATCACGACACCGATTACTGCTGCGTATTTTTCATGAAAGGTAAACGGGGCATCATCAATCCCAAGAATACGTATCTGTCGTTTCATCATCGGAAAAAAACTATGGATCTGTTAATAATGTTTCTATCGGTCGTCAAACCTGTTGAAAAATAGTTTTTTCCCTTGTGAAGATCAAAAAGGTTTTTTGATTCGGTGTTGTCTGCTTGCATGCAGCAAAGTACATATATATATTATAGCGGCTTTTTTCATTTGCAGTACAAAAAGAACGTTGAATACGTGGCAGTCCGCGTTGTTTTAAAAGCTAAGACCAGTCAATGTTTTCGTATCAAGCACTCCTGTGATCGATCGTATTTTATTGACGATGATTGTCCCGAGTTCTTCGAAATCGTTGGCATCGATTTTTGCGATCAGGTCATATTCTCCAAACAAAGGATGTAGCTCAACTACCTGAGGTATTTTAGATAACTGGTTATACACTTCATGTTCATGTGCTGGGGCGACATTTATTAAAACAAATCCCATGGCCATTTTCTTTCTCCTTTTTTCTCTTCACTTTCACCAATCGTTTCCTTTCTTTTTTGAATTAGGATTCTGTGGTGAACCTAAGGCTCCATTTCGTCAGCGCTTGTCTCTCCGCTTGCCGCAAGCTTGCAGCTTTCACAGATACCTTCCATTTCTTCCTCGGGTTCGAGTTCGTCTCCGCAAACAGAGCAATACAATGACATAGTCTGCCATCCCTCTCACTGCATCAGTGATGAGTATCAAATTGCAATAGGCTTATCGTTTATAAAGTCTTTTCTTTTCTGACTTTTTATCCCTTTGACAGTGAGAGATTTTTTTTTTAAAACCGCTCTGTCTTCGTCATTAAAACACATGACCAACCACACAGTCTTTCAAAAAAATTTTAATACGTGTTTTCCAATATGGGGTATGTAGTGAGTCTTTTACAATGAAACGGAGAACCACATGGATTTGATGGGCCTTCAAACTGACGATGAGCCCCCACCTCTTTATGGTGTTGGAGATACTCTTTTTTCCCACGCCAGAAATCTTGAACGTCTGTTAGGTTTTGGAAACATCTTCCTCAAATTCGAGGGTGGCAACCCAACCGGGACACAGAAAGACCGGATCTCCCAGTACCATGTCAAGAAAGCATTGCTTGAGGGATACGATACCATCACAGTCGGCACCTGCGGGAATTATGGTGTGTCACTTGCGTATTTCGCTAGGCTAGCTGGATTAAAAGCAAAAATCCTCATCCCCGAGCAATACTACGTTGCACCGAAACGAAAAGAAGAATTACAGGGCATGAACGCCGAAATACTGACCATCGATGGGAAATACGAAGACGCAGTCGAAGCAAGTCGTAGACTGGCACGCATGGAACATATCTACGACGCAAACCCTGGAAACGGCAATGAAGGCTGGCGTGGATATATGTCCATCGCCTATGAAATTTTTCGACAGCTTGGTCGAACACCGACCGCGGTTGCAGCCCCGGTAGGGAACGGCACAACACTCGTCGGGATTTATCACGGGTTCAAGAACCTTCTTGATCATAACATCATCGATCGAATGCCCTATCTTGTTGGGGCATCGACACCTGGGGGCAACCCTATTGTAAAAAGTTTCAAAACAGGGGCTTCGAAAACACAGGATCTTCAACCTTCAGAGATAAAAGAAAGTAACATCAACGAACCACTCATCGCCTACCATTCCTACGACGGTGATGACGCGCTTCAGGCGATTTATGAGACCAACGGCTGGGCTGATTACGCCTCCGATTCCTGCATGCTGAAGTTCCATACGCTACTTCGAGACCTGGAAGGATTACATGTTCTTCCTGCATCAGCAAGTCCCATCGAGGCATTGATAAAATTCAAAGAACACCGGGTCTTAAACAGTGATTATGTGATTGTTCTGACGGGGAGAAAATTTAGGTAAATAATTCTACCATGGATTGATTTCTATATGCCGAAATCTCGCGCGATGGTCTACGCTGATCGACTCTACAACTGTGCAGATGGGAAGACCGCCCATGGGCTTGTACGGTACAGCAACAAATTTCAAGTCGTCTGCGTCGTTGATACAACACTGCCCGTTGGTGACGCAGTAGAGTTCTTAGGTCAGAAAAAGACCGGGATTCCCTTGTTGAATAACCTTGAAGATGCGTTCATCAAAACAAAACCTGATACATTTATCATCGGTGCGGTCTCAGAGGGCGGTCTGCTGCCCAAAGGATATGACCATGCAGTCGACTGGGCGCTTTCAAAGGGACTCCATGTGATTTCTGGTCTTCATCAATTTCTCTCAGACGACCCCCTCTTCATAGCACAAGCAAAACAACATCAATGCACGATTACCGATGTTCGGAAAATCTTCCGGGACCACAAACGATTCTACACCGGCGACATCGCACAGGTGCACTCAGTACGAATCGCCCTTATCGGAACTGACTCCGCGATAGGAAAACGGACCCTTGCAGTCCTGCTTGTCAAGGAGTTACAAAAAAGAGGAAGGACCGCTGATATGATCTTCACCGGGCAAACCGGCTGGCTGCAAGGATGGCCACACGGCATCGTCTTAGACGCGATGATCAACGACTTCGTTTCAGGGGGGATCGAAGGAGCGATTCTTGACTCTTGGGAAGACCTCCATCCGGAGTTCATGATCATCGAAGGACAAGGAAGCCTCGTCCACCCGTTCTTCCCAGGAGGTTTCGAGATACTGGCCGCAGGACAGGTACATGGCTTTATCCTTGTTGATGCACCGAAACGCCCTCATCTCGACGGCTTCCCCGGTTACCCGATGCCGGACCCACGGCGAGTCGTAAGCATCGCTGAGTTACTCACAGAAAAAAAACTCATTGGCGTGGGAATCAACCATGAACAGATGAACAACACCGATATCATTCAAGCAAAGCACATCTATCAAGAAATGTTCCACGTTCCGGTCTCCGACCCGTTCTCAGAGGGTGTCAGCGAACTCGTGGATGCTTTAGAGGCGATACGAAGTGACACAACATAATCTTCTCTGTCTGTCATCGATTTCCCTTTCAGATCCGATCCTCTCCAATCATACCGCACACGCTCGAATCACCGTCATTAGTCGTACTGGCAAAGAAAATCATTTTACCATCATGAACAAATACGAGAAAAGACTTGATGAACGCTCTCTGCCGTTGCTGCGACTGGCATTTTGCATGCCGCTGCTTAACTACGGTCTTTTTTCAAAAAACATGACATTGGATTTCCCTGTAAGTGATTCTGATCTTTCTTTGCTTACCGACCTGAATGTTGTTTTCAGCCGTGACATCTTCGTCAACAAAATCGCTAAAAGGGAAAACCCCTACATTCTGCCTGAGTTTTTTCCAGATCCTACAAAAATAAAACATACCGATGGTGATCCGAAAGCAACCATCCGACCAAAAACACTGGTATCGGACAAACCCCTTGCTCACCAGATGGACTCACTGAAATCAGGAATCCTTTCTAGTGGTGGGAAAGACAGCCTCCTTTCCTACGGGTTGCTTAAGGAACTCGGCTCGACCGTCTACCCACTCTACATAAACGAAAGCGGGGGTCATTGGAGGACCGCTCTTACGGCCTATAAATTCCATAAAAAAAATGATACGCGCACCCAGCGGGTATGGACAAATGTCGACCGATTCTATAGCTTCATGCTTGATCAGCTGAGCATCATCCGACCGGATCATAGAAAAATTTGGCATGATACTTATCCGATACGACTCTGCATCTTCCCTTTCTATATCTTCAGCTTGTTGCCGATTTTTTTCGAAGAAAGAATCGGTAATCTCCTGCTCGGAAGTGAGTTTGATGATCTTCGTTATGAGATACGGTACAAGGGAATACAGCACTATTTCGGCGTCTATGACCAGCATCAAGATTACGATATGCGGATGAACGCATGGTATGAGAAACGAATCCCTGGGTTGCATCAATGGTCTGCGCTGCGGAATATCTCCGGTCTTGTCGACCAGAATATATTAATACGCCGATATCCCGCCCTTGCCAGACTCCAACGCTCGTGCCACTCCTGCCATATCAACAAAGGGGTGGTGTATCCCTGTGGCACTTGTTCGAAATGTCTTGGGGTTTTACTGTATCTGTTAGCAAACGACTTAGATCCGAATCTTCTGAATTATCAGAAAAAGGACATCGACTATTTCTATCACCACATAGAAACCACCTCGCTAAAGCTTGACAAAGATGAGAAGGATCAATCATTTTTCCTTCTCAAAAAACCCGGTCCTACCCCAAAGGTACAATGCGTTGATCATGTCCAGAAAATCCATGTCCATTCCTCCACCTGCGACCCGTACTTGTATCCCCCCGGCTACCGTGATGGCCTTCTTCGTATCCTTGAGCAGTACACCACAGGGTATTGTACTCTACAAAAGAACCAATGGGTGCCTGTAAAAAACTGGCGGGAGCAATCCGCTCTCATAGTTCTTTGATCATACGATACGCGTCACGAGCCCCTTCATGGTTATAGTAATAATAATGCCTCAACAGTTTTGTTTTTTGAAACCCGGCGCGTTCATAGAGTGTGATTGCCGCTCTGTTGGTAATGGCGACCTCAAGTCTGATTTTTCGGATTCCTTTTTTTATCAACAGGAGCTCTGCGTTGGTCAGTAGCCTCCGACCAATCCCCTGATTCCGGGACAATGGATCGACGTTGATGGTTTCGATACCAGCGACCGTGGTCCCCTGCCTGTACAGTACGATAAGAAATCCTCGTATGCGACTGTTTTCTGTTTCGACGAGGACTGTGCTGTTTGCCTTGGTGAGAAGATACCGGAGCTGCCGTCTGCTATACGCATGCTCTTTTGGAAAACACAAGCCTTCCAGTTCGATGATTCGCTCAAAGTCTTTTACTGTCGCAGGTCTCACATTGGAAGATTGTTGCATCAGAAGAGGTACGGTTCTCTGTTCAAATAAATTTTTTTCTTCCACGGGCCTCACCCATATTTTCTTATATAGGAGCACTCTTTTTCTTTTATATCATCCAGAGGAGCATAGTCATGGCACAGGAAAAGAAAAAAGCGGAGTTAAAGGTTTCTGGGATGACCTGCGCGATGTGCTCGTCAACCATACAGAAAGCCCTAGAACGTCTTCCTGGTGTGTTCAACGCCCAGGTGAATCTCGGCAATGAACTTGCCTCTGTGGAGTATGATTCTGCCCAGGTGAACCTTCGTGATTTGGAAAGAGCGGTGACCGATGCGGGGTATGGGACCGTCAACGAGACCGTGATTGTACGGATCGGTGGCATGACCTGTGTCACCTGCCAGAAAACCGTCACGGACGCATTAGGACATCTTGACGGGGTCGTCCAGGTGTCTGTGAATCTTTCGACAGAAAAAGCAATGATAGTATATAATCCACGAATGGTCGATATTGCCGCGATAAAAAAAGCAGTCGAAGCAGCAGGATACGAGTATCTTGGTCTGGAAGGCGAAGATGATATTGCATCAAAGCAACGAGAAAAAGACCTTCGAGCCAAGCGAATCAGGATATACATCGGTTTCCTTGTCGGTGGTCCCTTGATGATTCTTATGTTCATTCATCCTGGGCTGTCCATGGAGCAGGTCTCCTATCTTTCTTTGATTGTATCAACACCTACGTTCCTTTACATCAGTCATCCGATATTCTCCGCGGGGTACCATGCTCTTCGGAACAAGACGCTCACCATGGATGTCATGTATTCCATGGGCATCGGGGTAGCCTATGTCGCCAGTGTCCTAGGGACGTTTCATCTGGTGTTGACCCATGAGTTCATGTTCTATGAAACCGCGGTTCTTCTTGCAACGTTTCTGATGCTAGGTCGGTATCTTGAGGCAACAGCAAAAGGAAAAACCTCGGAGGCAATCAAAAAATTAGCCGGGCTTCAGATGAAAACCGCGCTGGTCATTCGTGATGAAAAAGAAGTCGAGGTAACTATTGAGGACGTCCTGGTTGATGATGTGGTGGTGGTAAAACCAGGGGGGAAAATCCCGGTCGATGGTATCGTAACCGTTGGGGAAAGCTACGTTGATGAGTCCATGGTAACCGGGGAGCCTGTGCCTGTGGTAAAGAAACAAGGAAGCTCTGTTATTGGTGGGACACTCAATACCAATAGTGTGCTGCGGGTACGGACAACAAAGATAGGGAAAGACACGATGCTTGCGCAGATCATAAAACTAGTAGAGGAAGCGCAAGGATCTCGGCCTGCGGTCCAGCGTATCGCTGATACCGCGGTGAGTTATTTCATCCCCGTGGTATTGACCATTTCAGTGGTCTCATTTCTTGTCTGGTATCTTCTGTTGGGAGGTACACTTCTTTTTAGTCTTACCGCGTTGATCTCTGTGCTGGTGATCGCCTGCCCCTGCGCACTTGGTCTTGCGACGCCTACTGCGGTCACCGTAGGAATTGGCCGTGGTGCCGAGTTAGGGATTTTAATAAAGAATGGTGAAGCGTTAGAAATCTCTGAGAAGATCACAACCATGGTGTTTGATAAGACCGGGACGCTGACGAAAGGAAAACCAGAGGTCACCGATGTTATTGGAATTGATTCAGAAGACAAACTTGTGTTGGAAATGGCAGCATGTGTGGAGACGAACTCGTCACATCCACTCGCTGAGGCAATCGTGCGAAAAGCCAAAGAGCAAAGATTGTCTCTCAGGGATTCAAGTGCTTTTAATACATTTGCTGGAAAAGGCGTGCAGGCGACTATTAATGGTTCACTTGTGTTGATAGGGAATCGTCTTCTTTTTAAGGAACAGGGTGTCGTCGTACCGACAAAGGTCGAGGAGATGCTTGTTAGGCTGCAGACCCAGGGGAAATCCGTGATGCTGGTTGCATGTGACCACCAGCTCATCGGCCTTATCGGAATCGCCGATGTCATCAAGCAGACCACTGCAGTATCGATGCAGCAGTTCAAACAGATGGACTTACAGCTCGTGATGATCACCGGTGATAACACACGAACCGCCCAGGCGATTGCAAAACAAATCGGCATTGATATGGTCCGCGCCGAGGTGCTCCCACAGGACAAAGCCCACGAGGTAAAAAAGCTACAAGAATCTGGTGAGATGGTCGCGTTCGTCGGTGATGGAATCAATGATGCACCTGCACTTGCCCAGGCCGATGTGGGGATCGCAATCGGCAGCGGCACTGATGTGGCGATCGAGAGCGGGGAGATCGTGCTTGTGAAAAGCGACCTGCTGGATTGTGTTGCTGCCGTGCAGCTGAGCAGGAAAGTCATGGGGCGGATCAAGCAGAACCTGTTCTGGGCCTTTGCCTATAACACCGCACTTATCCCCGTTGCTGCTGGTGTACTGTACCCGTTTTTTGGTATCACGTTCCGACCGGAGTTCGCTGGGCTTGCGATGGCACTAAGCTCTGTGACGGTCGTATCCCTTTCGCTTATGTTAAAAAGATATGTTCCGCCAGCAAAGGAGGTGAATCATCATGGCGATTGATCCTGTCTGTAAAATGACGGTTGATGAGAAGACCGCACGGTTCACCAGCGTCTATAAGGGGAAGACGTATTACTTCTGCGCACCCGGATGTAAAAAAGCGTTCAATATGAATCCTGAGCAATATGTAAATGAATAAAAAAGTGTTCGTATCATCATCTTTTTTTTTCGGTGAGGAATATGTATCCAGGTTAACATGATATATTTTCAGGAACGATTGCTCGTTTTCTCTTTAAAGCATTTTTTATCTCAGCATTTATGTCATTTGTGTCAATACTAGTCCAATGAACCCCGTCATGCTCAAACAGCTCTTGCAAAGGGAATCGACCATCCCAGGGCTCCCAGGCTTTTTGCAATGTCATACCACTGACCGTCCGAAGGTTCGTCACCCCAACCTCTCCCATCGCATCTGCAAATGCAAGCAGCCGTTTCTGTGGGATTGCAACACCAACGGTCTGCAAGAACGCACCAAGGGGTTTTACTTTCTGGGGAAGGTCCATGATGTCAACAATCGGTTTTATCCGAATCACCCGGTACAACGGGGATGGTTCACAATTCTGGTTTTTCTCATCATAGATGACGAGCCACTGATGAGTTTTTGAAGGAAAGATCTTCACAGGTTCTCCCATGGTCTCTTTTGTGAAATACTGATAATACCCATCCAGCACCTGCATCTTACCAGAGTTCGTGCCTTTCGGAAGCGCACGAGTTGTCTTTTCCATTTCCACCGCAAGAAGACCAGCAAAGTCTTTCGGAGACACGCTCCCCCCGGTCTCCACGTAAATCTCCTGAGGAGAGAAACACCCCTGTTGATCCCATGCGCAGACGTCAAGAGAGGCAAGCTCCGCGATATCAGAAGCCTGTTTTGATAAAAAGTCACGGGCAATCACCATGAAACTAAACTTATGCCAATGACCAGCAAGAGGCACCTGATGTTTCTCCGCTAACTCTGTCAGACTCCTGCGTGCGTGTTCCCCGCCTGTCGCTCGCACAAGGTCTGATTGTGAAAACAGAAAATCCTGCACAAACGCGTTCTCACTGCCAAAGGGAAGCACTGCGATGCTATACGCAAGTTCAGGGTCCACTTCCTCGATAGATTTTGCGTACAACGCGCCAAACACTGGTTCTTCGGTCGGCACCTTCACCCAGGTGGCGGCATCGACTAATTTATCCATCACTATCTCAAAAGCAGCAAGACCAAGGATGTTGCCCGCGCAGATATGACCGATGACCTGGGGCTCATAATTGGAATGCGTAACATGCGGTTTGCCGTACGCTTTTACTAAACCATTACCACATGGTGAAAAAACTTTGTACTCTTGCGCCTGACGCTTTCCCGCTAGTGGGAGATTCTCCTTTTTCAGGATATCGAAGAAAAAATCAAAACCCCAGGATTCGATCATCTCAATGGAAAACCCAGTCACGATTGGAAGCACTTCTCTAGCGGTCTTCCTACCATGATACGCAGGATCCCGCCATAACGCGTTGACCTTGTCGATGGTGTCAAGCACCGCAGGGATGTCATGCGTACGAAGATACTCTTGACGAGCGGTCTTGATTCTGTCGATGATTCTCTGAAGTGCTTCGATGGTGAACACCGGTTTACGAAGAAGAACCTCCTTGTTGATCTCCTCGGTCGTAAACGAAAGCTTCGTGTCAAAGTCTATATTAGGATCCCAGAAGAAACAGTCAACTATCTGTGCCATACTCAAACCTTTTAGAAGACAACCGGGATCATACTAGCGGTGTTCACCAGTTCCTGTGCTGCTTTTGCCTGGTCTAGGATTACCCTGGAATCCCCATCCACGGTGAATAATCCTCTGATTAAACCACGGATTGGATCAAGCTCCTTTCGGATGACCTTCTTCCAGTTCGAATAGGGTCCTTTGAAAACGAACTTGGCGTGTTTTTCTCCCTTCACCAGATACGCATCCCTGCATTTCCCATGCCAGAGATCAATGTAAAAGACTACTTCCTTTTTCAACTCCTCATCCGGGGTAATCACAAACAGAAAATCACCTTCCCAATCCTTGGCGACCTCCTGATAGGTTTTGTTCTTGTTCAGCTCATCTTTAAAGACATGGATCCATTCATCCGACGGGAAGCGCAGTATGCTCCTCACTCTCCTTTTGCATTAATTCAGCCATGATCGCTGCACAGCCACGTCCCTCGAAACCAGGCATCCGTGTCACCTCGACATCCAGCACCGGACCTTCCCGGTTGCATTTCGGGCAGCGTTCAAGAATCTTTACCTTATCACCGGTGATGATAAAACCAGGATAGCTGTCCGCCAGGGGATCGATAAAGGCAAAACGTCCGACCTGTCCATAGCCAAGCTGGTTGAGGTCTTCATCAAGGACCAATGGGATAACGACCGGCGGAATATGCTTGTAGTGTCCTTCGCAGCTGAGAAACACCGAGCTGCACTCAGACATCGCGTACACATCATGATATCGCTCCTCTGGTATCCCAAGGATTTCCTGCACCTTCTCCCGGAACGCTTCTTCAGGGAGCCGTTTGTTCTCCTCAGCCTTCCATCCACCACCCGTGAGAATCTGACTGTCAGGCAGATGAACCGTTTTTCCCTCTTTTTTCATCCGCTCCATGATACGGTCAAGCCAGAACGGGGGGCCAGCGATATTCACCCGTTTTCCTGTTTGTTCAAACTGCTCAAGCAAATGGATGACACGCAGATCAGAGTTCCGTTGCACTAGGGGGCTGATAGTCGACAACGCCTTTGCCTTAATTTTTTCTGAAATACCAATGGTTTCATCACGCTGCATCCGCAGGAACTGTGTGGTGATCTTCATATCCAAAGCAACATGGATGTTCGTAGGATCATACAAATCATAGGCAATCCCAAAGAGACTGGCGATGGTAAGGTTCGTTTGCCGCGGATCAGGGATGAGGAGAATGACTTGATCGGTGGGGTCGTAATCCATTAGTTCCATGACTGATCTCATCGCACTGTATTTCACCCGGTTCCAAGACCGGGTGTCCCTGGGGATGAAACTGAAACGACCGCTCGTGCCGCTCGTAAACATGATACTGGTGCCTTTCTTGTTGAACTCCTCGATGATCTCATCATAGGAGGGGTTATGATTTTTAAACACCGGTTTAGGAAGAGAACCGGTGAAAATGGTTTTCAACCAATGTAAAAACCCTGCCCCGTCCGGGTAATCCTTAAAAAACGCATCAGGGAGCAAAGGTATTTTTTTCACGTCCTTTTGAGATGTGATTGCCTCAGGGGTGATACCGTTGACCTCGCAGACCCTGTGGTACAGGAAATTGTTCTCGTAATGACGTTTGAACACATGGAGGATCGCGGGAAACAGATGTTCCTGTGCTTTCGAGTAATCCGCAAAGAACATCGTTGGTGTGTGTAATGCGGTGTCGACTGGCGTCCACTGTTGCTTCGGTGGCGTTAATTTCTGCAGTTTTTCTGCCCAAAACCGTACTTGAGGTTTTTCTACCATTGTTCATCCTTTCTTTTGTCTAATACTCGGTTTGAAGCCTGCTGATACAAGCATTGAATGTATCTATCGGCTTTGTAATAGTCAATGCCTTCATTTTGTTTCCTGCCATCTTTACCCGGTTTTTTAAAAGCGCCATCGCGGAGCTCATCTGTCCACTGCTAATTTGAACGAAGGTGGTATAATCCCCGGTGACGGTGAACTCTGCTTCCTTCTGCTTTATCGCTTCATCTGAGCCGGTGAGAAGTTCTTCAAGATTCCCTCCGATGAATTTAATGTAGTAATACATGGTTGCATTGTCTGGGGGGACGTTTTGGATGACATTTAACAACGACGCGTTCATGTTTTTGAGATCTTTTGCCTTATCAAGCTCGGTCAATACTTTTTTCTTGGCTTGCTCAGCCCATTCTTGTGAGAGATATTTTACCACGTGTCTTCACCTCCGAAGAGTGTTTCTATTAAATCCTCAAAATGCTCAAGCTCCTCCTCTGATAACCCCGGGAGAAATGGATAAAGGATGTGTTCCTTTCGATGGAGTCCTTTGCTACAGATGAACTCAAGTGGGGTGACTCCTTTGATAGCGAATTGACGTCGCCATGATTCCACGATCGCTTTATTGACTCGTTTCCGTGCCTCAGGGTCAGTATGATCATAATAGTAATCATATTCTAAATGTGCTAGCTTGCCTCGTTCGAGATAGCTGAGGAACCCAAACGCTCCGTTGATGCCATATTTTTCGGCTGGTTTTTCCAGGGCATCCACCACCTTTAGGATGGTCTGCGTGTCACCAGGCATATACCCGCCTCGGTACATCCACATATGCTTTCGTTCCATACGGCAGGGGAGGATCCGGAAGGAATGAAGCCAGATGGGATCGGTTAGTTCAGGTCTTGAGTACAGTTTCTCAAAGAACTCCCGGAGGTCCTCGTCATAGACTTTGACAAGGTCCTTTGGTTGGGCAGCCAGACCTTTTTCAAAATGTTTCCTCATGGGTCCCCCAAACACCGCTTTCAAGGGGTTTTCCTCTTCAGAGATCATTTTCAGCAGGCTGCTGTCCTTCATGGATGCAAGTTTTGATGAGCCAAGAATAAGACTTTTTATCATTCCATGGCCAAACGAGACATCCGCTAACTCTTCGACGATTTTCTTGCTATGGGAATCGCAGATGACATCGACAACATAGTTCAGCTTCAGATACTTCTCTGCGATGAAGTTGAAGTCCTCAGCCACCTCATGGGTCGGTGAGATAAATTCTGTGAGATATTTCCTTGAGATGACCGCAAGGGAGATGCCGATGTTTCTTTTTGCAAGATTATGAGCGAAGTCCAATGCATCCGCAAGAGTGGCAAAGGGGACGAACACTGCTTCTTCATCATCAAGGATTCGATGGAGTTTTAAGGTAAGCTTCGTGACGATGACCGAAGGGATGAGTGACAAGCTTAAGAGCCCTTGTTCAGAGGCGTAGGGGTTGGGTATCTCCTGGTCACTGAGATGTTGTATCGTACCTGTCGAATCGATGTATTCCGCGTCGATGAAGTTATCGGTCCCCCATCCGTACGTATTGCTCCAGGTTGTGACGATACCAAGGTTCTGGGCGTTCGCACAGACGCAGGATTCAGCCTCAGCGACGTTGGCACGCAGCTTATGGGCATGGGCTGCTTTTTGCAGCTCAAAAGAGGTCACACCGGGTCCGATGGTTGCTGTGATCGACTCCGGGTCAATGTCCAGATCTTTCATTCTCCAGAGGTCGATGATGATCCCCTGTTCTATCGTTGCTGGTTCAGCAAGCAGGGTTTGCAACGCAACACCAAAGAACGTCCCGTTTCCTCGGGGGAGATACGGTATTTTGTATTTGTTAGCTAGTTTGACGATTTCCACTATCTCCTCTGTTGTTTTCGGCATCACAATATAGTATTTTCCTGTGGATTTTTGTTTGATGATTGATCGAAGATAAGAGGCAATAATGACCGGGTCATTCGTCGCCCGATCGTTCCCAACGATTGTTCGAAGATCCCTCAGGATATCGTCCTCGGGGAAGCGTTTGAGTGACCCTGGTTGTAATGTCTTTACATAATCTTGCAAAGCATGTTGCGCTTTAGTCGGTCGACGCTGCGTGATAAAAGTGCATTGCCGATCGCAGATTCCACAGAGGTTACATGAATTCACGATATCAAGCAGTGTTTCCGTTGGTTCTACCTCATGTTCTGCCAAGGCTCTTGCCAGCTCCATTCTTCCTTCAGGCCAGTAGGCGACAAACCCATGTTTCTTACCTGCTGAACAAACGCCGGTGTCAAGAAAATCAATCTTACAAAGCCCGCAATGTGGTTCCTGTCTTGTGATATCTAAAACATCGGATAGTTTCATAGTATCCCCCTGAGATTCGTATATAGCGAGAACTTGAAACAATCCCTCCTCTTAAACCTTTTCTAAGGTTTTTTCTGACAAATCGCTACATCCACACACAAATTTTTACAAATGATAAGGAAATCATAATTCAAACAATAGTCAATATTTCAATATCATGTTTTTTTTACATAGAAACTTTATTCAATCTATCTACCTATAATCCCAGACGATTAATTTA
>CAZLDE010000001.1:0-28934 GCA_964558215.1 uncultured Thermoplasmatales archaeon | reverse complement strand
CATTAAGTTTTAACAGGGAACAAAATCTAATATATAAATTTTTTTATATAATAAGAAAAATTAATTTTTTATGAGGCTGTCGAACTAAAACTGGAATTCTTCCCGATAAATCTTCTTGAAGATGAACCGTCGGACTGTCTTGAGGTCTGAATCAAGGTAGATAGCCCCGATTAGCGCCTCCAAAGCGTTGGCCAGATTCGTCCTGTTCTTAGCCCCCTCCTGTTTTGACTCTCCTTTCCCCAGCAGTAAATACGAACCAATATTCAGCATTCCTGCGACATCGGCAAGGACGTTGTTGTTCACACCAATAGCACGTCTGCGTGTCAACTCACCCTCCGAAAAAAACTGATTGCTCTGATACAGTTTCTCTGCAATGACAAAGTTCAGAACACTATCCCCAAGGAACTCCAATCGCTCATTGTACTCCACTGGTGTCTGTGCCTCAAATGCATATGTCTTATGGGTAAGAGCTGTTGTCAGCAGCTGTTTATCTTTGAAGATATACCCAAGGTCTTCTTCCAAGGATTCGAGATTGTTTTTCTTCATCTTCATTCTGTTCTCCTCTGATAGTTCTTCAGTCCTTTTGTTTAGCGATCTGCACATAAACATCAAGAGACTGCGCAATAGCTGGATCATCTAATGCGTCGATAAATGCTTTTTTGGTATGAAACGGTCTTTTCGCTAAAATCCTTATCGCTCGTTTGACCCCAACCCCGGGGATTGCCTCAAGTGTCTCACGGGGTGCTGTGTTCACATCAAGAGGGAAAGGTAATGCGGTCAGCGACCGATACCCATAGTTCACGATTTTGACGTCATAGAACTGACGCAAAGGGTAAACCCCCGGGATTCCGATAAGCAGGGGGTAACTTCCCAGCTGTCGGCCGAACGTCAGCTTCCCCTCATACATCTCCGCAAAAACATCCGTAACAAGAGTTCCTTGAGGCACTAACCGCTGAAGCAAGGGACGCTCAATGGTCTCACGGACCTTGCGTTTGAAGCGTTGGAAATCGGCTTTATGTTTCCTGATGTTTTTCTCACCGACCTTCCCCATCCGCGTCCCTGGTATCGGGATGACCTGCCTAAGATTAATACGGCGCAACAGAAGATTGTTCTCTGCGACTTTTTTAAGGAATTCATAATCAAGAGCAAAGGTGTTTTTTGTTTCCCCCTCAAGACCAAACACGAAATTCAACCCGGGGAGTAGTTCTGGCAGTCCATTTTTTCCCCTCTGTGCACCCACCTCATTAAACAATCGAATAACAGAAAACACCTCCTCAGCTGTTGCCTTGAGGTTGTTGTTTTTGATAACCACAGGATCGACGCTCTCCACACCAAGTGCTGCGACATCGCCAGCGGTATGATATCTGATGATGCTTTTTGCTATCCGTCGGCATTCCTCCGGGTACCGTGCGATGATTCCGGGATTCGCATTGTCGATATGCAGTGTTTTCAGATCTGGTGCAGCGGTGCGTATCCCATGGAACAACAGTTCAAGAGCCTCAGGATTAGGTTTAGGGAACTCTTGCTCACTTGCGCCAAGGGCTTGGTAAGAGAAGATGCAGGGCTGACTGCCGATACGGAAATGACGCACCCCGGCATCGTACAAAGCGGCTATCTCCCCACAGATTTCTTTGATAGTCCGGAAACTCGGTTTTCCTTTGAAAGGCTCACTACAAAACGAACATCCGCCTGTAATGCTCCGTGAACATCCGCGGTACGTCTCGATTTCCGTTATCAGATACTCCGGAAAAAACGGATGCTGAGCGACGATTGCTGCGCCACGGACTGCAAAATCCTTAATCATTAACTGGCTTTCTCTGCAGACCGAAGAATCTATTTCTTCATACCTGAGGTTGTTTTTCATCAGTTCAGAGATGACGATCTCACCATCACCATCTGCGATGACGTCGAACACATGTCTGACATAATCGGTTTCAGTCACCTGCTTTCCACCAGACATCCCAAACCCATACCTGGCTGCAGGACCACATAACACTTTGACTGGTTTTATCACCTGGCTGAGGTACGAGACCAGCTCGTGGGGGCTGACCGGGAACCCGGAGAGGTATCTCCCTGGGACTGACATACCTGCGATGACAATGAGGATATCGGATTTTTCTATTCGTTGCAACAGGAATCTGTCGTTTCTGAGTTGATCAATAGTGACATACTCTACTGTAGCATGTGGATCGGAATCCCAGACCGCGCCAGCGATGTAGCGAGGATAAGGGCTGATGTAGGGGGGAACACCAAGACAGGTCGGTTCGTCGACATACCCATCAAGAATATAGACATGAAGCATCAGTCTGTTGAACCTTCCTCATCTTTAAAAAACTTCCTTTTTATTATCCTAGATCATTTTGAAAAAAATATTAAAGGAATTCTATCAATCGTTCTTTCTCAGGGTTAAGGATGTAGTGTTTCCTGATATACATCAACGTCTCAAGAATCGTGGTTTTCTCGATTATACCTGGATGAAACTCGACTAATATATCAGCAAACTTTTTCGCATGGATGATGTCTTTAGTAGTGAACGTCAAAATCCAGTCATAGTCCCCATGCACATAGGCGCTACTTTCAATTATAATACCTAGCCTTGTCGCAGATTCTTCCAATTTTCTTGAAACGATTTTATCGATTGTTTTTTGGTCAAGCTGTTTCATCGTCCGTTTCACCATCAACATGAAATGTTTCAACCCAGCTTTCTCTTCGTTAAAAACCGCGGTATACCCCCAAATAAACCCATTGGTTTCCAATCGTTTGATTATACGCCATGTCTTTTGTTTTGAGAAACCACAGTGCTCTGCGATTGTTTCAATGTTTTTGTTTGCGTTTTTCACAAGCTCAGAAAGCACTTTTTTTTCGTCCTGGTTCATCTGTTCATTACTATTTTTTGGCATTTTTTCCTCCAGATAGTCGTTTTATAATAGTTCTCTCTTTAATAAAGTATCTATTGTAGCATAATTTATTGTAAAATTAAATGTCACTAGAAAGAGGAATCAGAGAAGGTAACAAGGGCGTATTAGGAGAAACCAGATGAATGATGTGTGCAACCCTGTAAACTCATATACAGATAACTTTATACCAACAATCAATATTCCGCGTGAAAGACGGGTGAAGAACCATGATAAGCGCGTACATCCTTATCACCATCCAACCAGGGAAAACAGACAAAGCGATAAAGGAAATGCGACAGCTCGACAACGTCGCAAAAATCTCAGTTATCGCCGGGGAATACGACATCGTCGTACGAGCCCAGGTAAAAAACCTCGAAGAACTGTTAAACGTCACTGACAAGATCCAGATGATCGATGGAGTTACGAAGACCACCACCCAAATCATAGAAAAAGAAATCAGCCTACAATAATGAGACGAAAACATGATCATTAGGAAAAAATACCTATTTTATATCCTGGCGATCACGTCGTCGTTCATTGCCGCGGCAGTTACCGCAATCGATAGCTATGTCGGTGGTCAGCCCGCGTTCAAATACGACCCCTGGTCGTTCGCATTTGCACTCTTTTTTATCGGGTCGGTGATTACTCTGCTCATCACCCTTGCTCTCTCCGTAAAAGTAAAAGGAGAAAGTCTCGGAGCGCGAGTCCTTGATCCCTCCTTCAAGCATATCCGCATGGTAAAGAAAAGCGAGGTGAAATACCATCTCATTGCAGGTATTATGAACGCGATCAACACGGTCGGATACTGTGCGATCGTCTCAACGGTGCAGGACCCAAGCGTAATCTTATCGTTCTCCCAGATTGTCATCTTGTATCTGCTTCTCATGGAATCCATCACGGAAAAAGACGTACCAACTTTGGTAGAGATACAATCATCCGTCATCGTCACCTTCGGAGCTGTTCTCGCATCCATCAGCTTGACAGGGAAATTCCAGCTCCTGCCAATCCTTCTTGTCTTCATCATCGTCAACCCAACCTGGGCGGTCTTCTCCATCTATCAAAGAAAATTAAAGATTTTAAAAATACAGAATAGGCCAAATGATTCCATCAACATCCGTTTCTGGAACGTTGTGTTTTCCTGCCTCTTCACTGCCCTCGTCTTGTTCTTCTTTGATTTTTTTACAAATGGTAATCACCTCATCGCAGGGTTTACAACCTCCATCGATCCTCACTATTTCCTCCTGCTTGCCTTGACCATGGGGACAACGTTCTTCTCCTACGTTCTTTATATCCGTTCCCTGGGTATGGGAAAAGCCAGTGTCAATAACGCGATCCGTGCATCCACCATCATCTTTGCTATCCCCTTCTCCATCATCCTCCTTCAGATGGGTGTCATCACGGAGTTTTCAACAGACCCCGTGATGCTTCTCATTAAAGTCATCGGTATGGTCCTGATCGCCATGGGCATCATCTCCTTTGCACTCACCGTGGTGAAATCGTATATCTTCATCACCGTCAAACCAGGAACACCCATACGTGAGACATTGATGAAACTCTGGGACATCCGAGGGGTCTCCCATGTGTCTGCAACCTCAGGAAAATATGATTTCATCGTAAAGGTCTCGACACGAACCCTGCTGAAGGGTTACGAGCGCATCATTCGAAAACTTGACGAGATCGAGGCAATAAAAAAATACCACTGGGAATCCGTGCTCAAAGACTGGGAGAAGATCTAACCCGACCAGAAACTCTTTTATCATTTTACTTGTTCTCAGGCAGGGTATCAACTATGATGGACAAACGATTAGAAAAACTCGCAACCATCCTCGTTAAGTATTCATTGGAGCTGAAGAAGAACGATTTATTCAGAATTTCAGGCAGTCATCTTGCAGCACCATTAATCAAGGAAGTCTACAAGCAAGCGGTGAGGATTGGTGCACATCCCTTCACCAATATCGGTATCGATGGTCTTGCGGAGATTTACTACAAACACTCCTCCGAGCAGCAGCTAAAATACGTCTCTCCACTGAGCAAATTCGAAATCGAACGCATCAATGCCAGCCTAGCCATCATCAGCCCGGAGAATACACGAAACATGACCAACATCGACCCAAAGAAACAGGCGATTAGCAGCGCTGCCCATGAGCAGATCCATCGGACGTTCCTTGAGCGAGCAGCAAAGAAAGACCTCCGCTGGTGCGTCACCCAGTATCCAACCCAATCCTCCGCTCAAGACGCAGAGATGTCCCTTGCCGAGTATGAGGATTTTGTATTCAACGCTGCCCATGTCCAGGCCAAAGAACCCATCAAATATTGGAGAGACGTCCACAAGCAGCAGGAGAAGATTCGAAGACTGCTTAGTACGAAAAAAAATCTCCATGTCGTAGCAAAAGACACTGATTTAACAGTCTCCGTGGCAGGTCGGACCTGGATAAACTGCTCAGGGAAAGAAAATTTCCCTGATGGCGAGGTGTTTACAGGTCCTGTCGAAAACTCTGCAGAGGGATACATCAGCTATTCATTCCCCGGATCATACAGCGGTCGTGAGGTCAACGACATCCAGCTTTGGTTCAAGAAAGGCGCTGTGGTAAAGGCGACCGCATCGAAAGGAGAATCCTTCCTTCGCGCCATGCTTGCTATGGATCCTGGTGCAAAGCGATTAGGCGAGTTCGCGTTTGGTACGAATTACGGGGTGAAGAACTATACGAAGAATACCTTGTTTGATGAAAAGATAGGTGGCACCATCCATCTTGCAGTGGGAGCTGGATACCCAGAGACAAAAAGTAAAAACAAATCCAGTTTGCATTGGGACATGGTCCTTGACCTGCGGAAAAACGGGGAAGTCTACGCGGATAACGAGCTGATTTACAAGAACGGACGATTTTTAGATTTATAAAATCAGTATATTCCGCTGATTAATTCAGAAAATATTTAAATAGACTATTTATATAACTAAATATTAGATAAAATAAAGGAGTCGGAGGAATATCATGAGAACTATATCGCTAAAAACATATGTCAGTAAGATGTTAATCGTTTTTGTTATCGCAAGTCTCTGCATCATCCCTGCATCAGCAACCATGATTCCTAGCACAGAAACCGAAACAACGAGCTATGGAGACTTAACCATCTATGTTGATGACGACAACACCGAAGGACCCTGGGAAGGTACCATGGACTATCCCTACCAATTCATCCAGGATGGTATAGACCATGCCAGCGAGGGAGATACTGTCTATGTCTTCCCTGGGGTTTATCGGGAGAATATTGTTGTCAGCAAATCCATTGAACTTCTTGGTGAAGATAGATTTGCATCCATCGTTGGATATAGCTATAGCGGGACCATCGTTCAAATCGTTGCAGACAATGTGACCCTCAGCGGGTTTTCAATATCCGATTGTGGAAGCGCGCCGAATAACGCGGGAATCATGGTCCATACCTCAAATAATGTCATCACAAACAATAATTTCCGCAATAATGATAACTACGGGCTGTATGTCATTGGGACAAACAACCAAATCTGCCACAACAACTTCATGAAAAACGCCTATCAAGCAGTTGATATCACCGCAGGCAGTACTTGGGATGCAGGATACCCCGGTGGAGGAAACTACTGGGATGATTACAACGGAACAGATGACGATGAAGACGGTATTGGAGAGATCCCCTATCCTACGGGAAACTGCTCTCAGGATACCTACCCACTCATCCATCCCTATGGCTCCATCTACAACACCGATACCGAGGAGATTTTTTTAACAATCCAGAAAGCCATCGATGATGATAACACCCAGGATGGCCAAGAGATTAGCGTTTCACATGGTATCTATTTAGAACATCTCTTGATTTCCAAATCAATCATGCTCTGGGGTGGAGGTCACTCCTGTGAAACGATCATTGATGGACGATACAATGGCGATGTGATAACAATCTGTTCTGATAATGTCTCAATCGAAGGATTTATGGTTCGACACAGTGGCACCATGGAACAAAACGCTGGCATTGTTGTACAGGGAAATACTTGTTCTCTCCTGTATAATATCATCACTAAAAACTTCCACGGCATCATACTGAAACAGAACGTGCAGGATACCACCATTGCGAACAATCAAATCACGGATAATGGATGGAACGGGGTTGTCCTGAAACCCGGATGTATCAACAGCAACATTATCGAGAATACCATTGCCAATAACTTCTACGCAGGTCTAGGGATTTCAGATGCATCCAACAATTGTATCTACCACAATACATTCCAATCAAACCGCCATCACGCCTATGACAATGGGAACAACATCTGGGATGACGGATACCCCTCGGGGGGTAACTACTGGGATGATTACACTGGTTCTGATGACGACGGGGATGGTATTGGTGATACACCGTACGCAATCCCAGATGGGATTAACACGGACCGCTATCCTTTAATGGAGCCGTACATCGGCGAGGATACCATTCC
This sequence comes from uncultured Thermoplasmatales archaeon, assembly GCA_964558215.1. Classification (GTDB taxonomy): domain Archaea; phylum Thermoplasmatota; class E2; order DHVEG-1; family DHVEG-1; genus SM1-50. The sequence goes on along the minus strand of CAZLDE010000001.1, from coordinate 21,578 downwards.
TCCAGTTGTGACGATCGTCTCGCCAACAAATGGACTGTATCTTGGGAACCTCCGTTTTATGCCCTGGATGTTTAGACAAGGAACCCTGCTTTTCGGCCCTGTGACTATTGATGTCGAAGCATCAGATGCCCATTCTGGTATCGCCCGAGTTGAATTCCTCATTGATGACTCCAATGAACCCCTCTTCACCGATACCCAGGAGCCCTACAGCTGGAGATGGACAAAAGCCCCGCTCTTCTTCCACAAACACACCATCATCGTCATCGCTTACGATAACGTCGGGAACCCGAATTTTGATATGCTTGAGGTCCGTCGATATTTCTAAGAAAACCATGAATAGGACAGTATTGTAAAAGACAAATTCCTCCTTACCATTCTGGTGTACTATGAAACTACTCTGTGATCACATGCTTGGTTCGCTTGCGAAATGGCTGCGTATTTTTGGATTTGATACGATGTATCCAGATAATACGACCACTGATGATTCTCTCCTGCAGACTGCCAAAGAGGAAAACCGACTTCTTATCTCCCGTGATAAACGATTGATACAACGAGGCAAGAAAGCACAGCTCCCTGTCCTAGAAATACAGACGACCCGTCTTTCTGAACAAATAGCACAGGTTCTCTCACATATAACGGTTGATGAAAAGACAATTCTATCCCGCTGCACCCTGTGTAACAACCCTCTTCGTTCCGTTGAAAAAAAAGGACTTGAACCGTATATCCCTGAACAGGTATTCAGAACAAGGGACGCGTTCTGGTACTGCCCAACCTGCAAGAAATACTACTGGATGGGAACACATTATGAGAACATGAGAGAAAAAATAAACCTCCATCTTCTAAAAGGCTCCTCATGAACTCAGAACATATGGACGATTTGAGCATGCGGGATCCCCTTGATTTTGAGGATGCAGTTGGGATCCACCAACCCAAGGCTGATCGCACAGGCAACCGTCTCTTTGCCAACCAGGTTAGCAATGGTTGCATCAAGAAGGAATTTCTCCAAGGTTTTCTTATTGATCCGCTCGCCGTCATAGAAGTGCTTTGCGACATCGATTTGTAACTTTCCTTTCCGGAATTTTTTGCCCAAGAGCTGCTCGTCACAAGCGCTGATGACAACGTCATCACCCTGTCGATAGACCTTGACACTGATCATAGTTGTACAGTTCCCCTTTATTCACTGTCGTTATGTCTCTATTAGGGTTTTCTATTTTATATGGATTTCGAAAAAAAGATTGCAGGGACAAGGTCTTTCACAAGGGTTGGAGTTCTGTGCCTGCAACTTAAAAAAAGAGAAGAATAAAAAGCCCGATCACTAGAAGTGAACACCCAATGCATCCTTCAATGACTTTGTTTTTACCAGAAGAAGATACGTTTCGTTTTATAAGGCTTGGACAGAAAATACTGGTGTTATCTTTTCTCCGCAGGATTGTTTTCATACAGGTTCCTCAACACGTTCTTTTGTCTGTCGCGTTATAAAGGACTTGTTGTACAATCCATACCGATTTTCCATCATAACGGCGTTTCCCATCCAGATACTAAAAAAGTAACTGGGAACCCTACTTGGTATTATTACTTTAAAAAATAAATCGTTACCAGTTTATTGTGAAGCATCTTCTACCGGTTTACCTCGATTTCTTCGAGTTCCATAACCTTGGTCTCATAGGGATGGAACAAGACCACAATAACGATGGCAAGGATCATCAGCAGTCCCCCCACGACCCAGAACCATTCCATGGTAGGATTTGTTTCCAACATCACCGCTGCGATCACGGGTCCGACAACATAGGAGACACGTGCCACGGTCGTTGTCCAACCAAGACAGGTTCCTCTCCGCTCTGTTGGGAAAATCTCTGGGATATACACGATGACCCATGCATAAGCAAATGCGATGAAAAATCCTGTCAGAGCACCCCAAACAGGCAGTAACGGCACTGGTCCAAACGACATGAGAAACAAGGAGACAGCAAACCCTGCTGCTCCGATGATAAACCCGATTTTTCTCCCTATTTTGTCCATGACATATCCGCTGACGACACCACCGATGATCATCATGATGCCTGAAGCAAGAAAGACCATGAGCCATTCGCTCCGAGCATACCCATGAACCTCCATGAAATAATACCCCATCCAGCGGATGATAAGAAGAGAATTAATCAGCCAGCATAGCCAAATAACCGCAGAGAAAAAGATATATTTTATGTCACTTCGATTGATTGACCCGAGTCCAAAGAAATGCTTTTTCAATTTCCCAGACTTGCGTTCCTCTTTGATTTCCTCATACCGTCCAGTTTCCTTCATGAACACCCAGAGGACAAGAACAGGTATCATAAAGAAAAACATGATCCCATACATCCACTTCCATCCGAGTGTCGGAATAACATAGAGAGGTATGATGGCTGAGAGGGGAAACAACCCTATCACATACACAATGGAGGTAAGCTCCGCGCGTTTTTTTGCTGGGGATTCTTCACTAATCGGAATCGTCCACATATTTGATACGGTTGTGAACGTAACGATCGCGTAGAAGACCATGAAGAGATGAAACGTTGGGGTGAAAAGGACGATAGCCAGCGATGACAATCCCATGATGAGGACAAGAACAAGAATGGAGAATTTTCTCCCGATAATATCAACGAGTCCGTTGAGGGCGAAAATGAAAAACGTAGGAATCAAATACAGCGCCTCCCACCATGAGAACTGCGAGGCGCTCATTGAATATTCATCAAGGATGGAGTTCATATACGTGATAGGGACCATGGAAAGATACTGATCCATGATTGCCACAATCCCCATAAAAAAAACCAGGTAAATGATATACCGTCTCGATCGGGGTTTCAAAAAGACACTTGGCTGTGTCTGCTCGGTGGTTTGCATAACGTTCACTCCCCAAAAACGATTTGACTTTTCTTCGTAAGCTCTACCGTTGGCCCTTTCGGCCCCAGCTTCTTACGTGCCATCGCATCATAGGCTTCTTCCCCACCGGCATCCGTAATGATCTTTTTACCCATCGTATTCTGATGCTGGATGCTGATGTTGACCCGCTCCATCGAGCCAGGGGCTATCCGTTTCAGCAGTTTCGTCGCACCGCCCAACCCATAGGGCATCGACTCCATATACATGGTCGTCCCAGGAATAGCAAAGAACCAAATACCCAAAGAATCCTCCCCGAACTTCGTAATGGGGATCCCTGCTGCAGCTTGCCGCTCCGCGGTCGGACCGACATGAGCAACGACCCATCTGCCATCGATGAACGCCTCTCCTTCACCCTCAATCATGAAATACCCCATCGAATCATACCATTTTTTCACCAAAGGGTCGGCTCCGACAAGCACATCGTACCATGCTTTAATCATATTCATCGCAAACATCTTATAGCGTGCTTTTATCCCTGCTGCACGGCACAGTGCGATGAACACCGTAATTAAATGAAAACAGGTTCCTGTGCCCCGCCTGATAGTCTCTTCCACAGGGTTCATTGTGCAGATTTCCAAATCAAGGTTTTCCTTCGTAAACTCAAATGCAGCCTTCGCAAACTCATAATCCGATTTCTGAAAGGCACCCAGGTGATGTGCTAACGCGACAACCTCGGGTGCACACGGGTTACAAAACAGCGTCGGTCTCAGGTACCTCTCCTCGGTTACACCACATCGCATCCCTTCTACATACACAGGTAACTCGTAGAGTCGTTTCGGTCGGATGTATCGCTCCGCGGAACCATGGATCGTCCGAAGTTTTTTCAGATCACCCGGGGATGTCAGTAACACCTTGGTTAAGGATAAACCACCACCAATCATGAGTTTGAGATAGGTTTTTTGTGGGAAATATCCCTTGTCTTTTATCTCTCTAAGACCTACCATGCTAATCCGTCCATGAAATAATAGGAGCATATTATCTTTTCTGAATGAGTTTTTTAACAAGAAGATATTGTCCCTTTCCATGCAGGCGCTGGTAACCGGTGGAACAGGCTTTATCGGCAGTCACCTCACCGATGAGCTCATAGAACAGGGTTATGAAGTACGGGTGTTGCGACGAACTACAAGCTCTACGAAAGCGCTCATAGGAAAAAAAGCTTCTTTTTCTCTCGGTGATCTCACGGACCCAGAGTCCCTGGTCCACGCATGTGAACATGTTGATGTGGTGTTTCACGTTGCTGCTCTCCCACGGGATTGGGGCCCGAAGAAAACATTTTTCGACATCAATGTCGATGGAACGAAAAACCTTCTTGACGCATGCGTTAAGAACAAGGTCCCACGGTTCGTATTCATGAGCTCGGCTGCAGTGTACGGGTTCCCAAAAACAACCATGCCAATCAAAGAAGAGTATCAGAAAAAACCAACCGCGAAATATGGGGAATCAAAACTACGAGCTGAACAATTGATCTGGGCGTATGGAAAGAAATATGACATGGCGGTTTCAGCGATTCGATCACCACTGGTAGTTGGTCCCCGTGATTCGTTAATTACCCCTTTCCTGGTTCAAGCACTCAAACAAGGAAGATTATTCTATATCGGAAACGGACAACAACAGATCTCCATCTCCGATGGCCGTGACGTCGCCTCTTGTCTGCGTCTCTCTGGTGAAACCGACAACGCAGCTGGCCAGGTATATAATGTGAAGAGTTTTGATAGCACCCCGAAACAATTGATCGAGGCGCTTGCAGAAAAAATTCATGTCCCTACTCCTAAGACACACCGGTCTTATCTTGGAGCATATGTCCTTGCAAGCCTCATTGAAGGTTTATGGGCTCTTCGCAGGAAACAAAACCCTCCTTTCACGCGTCATAAGGTGAAAGTCCTTGGGCATGCACGTCAGCTGGACATAACAAAAGCAGAACATGAGCTACACTACAAACCACGATATACCGTGACTTCGACGATTGATGATCTCGTCAGATGGTATCACCGGAGAGAAGATATCATCGGATAATCAGGATAGCAACAATGAAGATAGTGACGATGACGTTGTTGACTGCATAGATAAGAAACATCCCTTTTCCGATCCGCTCTTCTTTTGGCAGATGACGTTGGTTTGCCCAGAGGGCACCCCATCCAAGAAGCCACATGCCAAACACACCGGTCAACAGCAGATATAGAGTCATCAGAATAATCGGTTTTTCAATGACCATCAAGGGAAGACTGACGAGAAGCAGATAAAGGACGATATATCCTTTGAAACGTTTAAACGTGATTTTTTGTACCCGTGCGCTAATCGGATCAGCCCATGCCTTAATCATCCTAGGTACTGCGTCCATCCCTGCATAGATCGTTCCACCGATAACCACCAGCACAGCCAAAGGATACAGATACATTCCAATGAACGGATTGATTGTCGCGTAAATCTCGCGCTGCGCCGAGATAAGATCGACGCCGTTGGGGACGATTTGTTTCTGACCAAGGATTACAGCTCCAGCAACCATAAACGCAATGGTAAAAATCGCGACAATCAGAAGAGAGAGGAACAAATCTACTTTCATACCGGTGAACGCTTCTGATTTCAGGGAGATTTTTTTCTCATTTGTCTTTTGTCTCCACCAGGCGATATATGCAGTAAAATCTGAGTATACCCCATTCATCGTGCCGTACACCGCTGCCATCTGAAGTAGGATTGGTACTGCGATGATATCCTCGGCAGTGACCCATGTAGCAACTCGGGGGACCTGAACCGTCACTAACCCTTGAATGACCGTCAGCCATTCGGGATTGACAACCATGACTGCGACAATCGCACCAATAGCTAGAAACACGGCAAAGACCAGTTGAACGATTTCCATGATACGAAGCGTACCGAAGAACCCGAAAAAAGCTATCAGAAGTCCAATGCCAACTCCCCAGATAAAATAATTACCGACACTCGTAAACAATGTTAGGACGTTGCCAAGGATTGTCAGAAACGTCGCAATCATAAATGGGAGTAATGCAAACCCGATGATGATGGATACGATATTAATCCAACCCCGAGGACGCACGCGAGCAAACAACGACATGATATGTTCCCCGGAGAGTAACGAATACCGGGTCGCCAAATAAGCGGTCAGACCCTTGGTGATCAGGGCAAACGTGATGACCCATAACGCTGAGTACGCAGGAATAGCCCATGCTCCAACCCGTGGAGCTAACACAATGTTACCTGCACCAATGGTCATCGATGCGAGGATCGCCCCGGGGCCAAAATATTTTACATACCGCAGATACTGATGTTTTTTCTTCTCCATTTACTTCCCCTCAAAAACAATATTTTCATGGTTTTTCAGTAGCTCTGTTTTCGTTGCCATCTGTGTGCGTCTCTTCCGAGCCTCCGCGTCATACGCTGCTTCTCCACCTGCTTGTTCAATTATCTTTCTGCCTTTCTCGATTTGTTCCAAAATTCCAATATTTATACCAGCCACAGAGTTTGGCACCAACCGCTTCATAAGAAGTTGAGATGGGAGTCCAAGACCAAGCGGGATGGATTCTCTCTGGAAAATCGTCCCTGGGATTGGGAATAACCACAGTCCAGCAGAGTCCTCCCCTAGTTTTGTCACCGGAATCCATGCTGCTGCTTGTCGCTGTGGCTCTGCACCAACATCAGCAGTGATCCATCTTCCATTGATATAGGCCTCTCCTTCACCATGCAGCAAGAAATGCCCCATCGCGTCATACCACTGTTTCATAAGCGGTGCCCGGTCAAGCGCAGGCCCCATCCAGTTTTCCAGCATGGTCAGAGCAAAGAACTTGTACCGTGCCGGTATCCCAGCGGCTCGGCAGAGGGCGATAAAGACAGAGATCTTATGCAGACAGGTCCCCGTGCCTCGACGTAATACTGCATCGACATCGTCCAATGGAACCATTTCAAGGATAATTTTCCTTTTTGCAAACTCAAAAGCCGCCTCAGCATACTTTTGATCTGTTTTTTTATAGGCGCCAAGCTCGTGGGCTACTGCGATTATCTCGGGGGCTCGACAGTTACAAAACAACGTAGGTCTGAGGTACTTCTCTTCCGAATGATTTTTCTTCATTTCCGCTGTAAGGATCGGCAGGGTATAGGTTGGTGATGGTCGGGTGTAAATGTTTTTTTCCTGGTTCTTGAGCATTTTGAGTGTCCCTAGGTTCATCAACAGCATTTTTAGAAGAAAAAATATGCCTCCGACATTCATCTGAATCATATGACGTGGAGGGACCATTTCTTTTTTTTTGATTTCCCAGGGTGTCAGCATGTTATTTCGTATCCTTCCCAAGATCTGCAGAAAGCATCCTGCGTAACTCCTCGGCACATCCGCGGATCTCCTCACCGGCAGCCCGTTTCACCTCTGGTTCAAGGACTGGTCCTGGACGGTCGCAGACTGGGCAGTGCTCAAGCATGCGGACCTTATCACCAGAGATGATGAAACCAGGGTAGCTGTACGCGGCAGCATCAAGGAACGCAAAGCGTCCCCATTCCCCGTACCCCACTGGTTTATACTCCGAATCAAGCACAAGGGGTTTATAATATGAATATGGTGCATGCAAGTAATGGCCTTCTGGGCAGTGGACCATCCAACCGTTTCCCTCAACCATGCCGTAGATATCCAGGCAAAATTTTTCAGGGATGCCCAGGACTTTCTCGACCTGCTTGCGGAATTCTGCGACAGGTACGCGAGCGCCTTCATAGGCTTTCCAGCCGCCACCTGTACCGACACCACCGCGTTCACCAAAATCAAAGCTTTTCCCTTCTTTCTGGAGTTTTTTCATCACAAAGGATAGGATGAAGGGAGCGCCGACCAACGCGATTTTCTCGTTGGTTTTCTCGTGATGCTCCAGCCATTTGATGATCTCGTTGATCATTTTTTCCGATTCCCGTTTCGCGAAATATTTCACGATTTTGGTTTTTACTCCTTTTTGGCCGGTCATCGTCATCCGGATGAGTTCTGTGGTGATATCACGGTCAATTGCGACCCGTACATCATGGATTGCGTCGAAATACACGGTGCAGACTTTTCCAGCGTACACATTGGTTTTCTTTGGGTTGGGCATGAGTAAATAGCCATGCAGTGAATAATCCCAGAGTGGGTAGATCATGGAAATAACGGATTTTGCAATGGCATACTCGGAGACATTGAAGGTCCGTTGATCCCGTGGGATGAACGTGTGTCGCCCGCTCGTCCCGCTGCTGTAAGCGACGGCCATGCCTGCCTCGTTAAAAGCGTTGATGACCTCATCGTAGGTCGGGTTAGCTTGTTTAATAACAACCCGGGGGAGATCCCCTGTGAACAGGTTGCCGAGCCATAATGCGAAATCTTTCCCGGAGGGATAATCCTTGAAGAAGTTATCTGGGATGAGAGGGATCTTATCAAGGTCCTCAACGGTTTTAATGTTATCTGGAGCGAAGTCGCGTTCTTTACAGAAAGTATGGTAGACCTTATTGTTGTTGTACTGAAGAGCAAAGGTGTATTTCATGGATTTTAAAAGCATTTCAGATGCTTCTTTTAATGGGATGCGGAACAGGTCGGGTGGTTTGTATAACGCATCATCAACTGGTGTCCAAGCTTCTTTTGATGGGAAGTATTTTTGCATATGCATATCAAAATTCTTCATATACGTTAGATAATCTGGATGTTCCATTTTTTCAGCTCCTTTTCTTTTTCGCTGATATCACTTAAAATAAATGAAGAAGGATTAAACCGATGCCTGTTTCCAGAAGCATTTCCTTGTGTCACTATTTGTAGCAATTTTAGGTAGTCTCCTGATATTATGCACTCTGAGAAACACTATGGTTTTTTATATCTTCCCATATTAGGGAAACTGATACTTTCATTGATCTCCCATGAAAGATTATAACCTTTAATTGCTCTAAAACATAGTTGACTATGCGAAGGACAGGTGTCGCTACTCTTCCACTTCATTCAGGAAAAGCACCTCGGTGGTTATTCAAAAGGATGGTTGCCCTCTCCAGAGAAATCACCAAGGTCATTGTTTATGAATATGGGGCTGATGAGTTCCTCCGCAGGCTTGCTGACCCATTCTGGTTTCAGGCGTTCTGCTGTGTTCTTGGGTATGATTGGCATTCATCAGGGACTACCACGGTCACCTGTGGTGCCTTGAAAGAAGCATTGAACCATGAGGAGCTTGGGGTGAGGTTGTGTGGCGGGAAGGGGAAAGCGTCGCAAAACACCCTTGCAGAGATAAAGGTATATGCTGAAAATCTCAATCTTTCAGCGTCTCTTGTTGATCGTCTGCAGTATTGTAGCCGCATGGCCGCCAAGGTTGATAGCACAGCGATACAAGACGGCCATAGACTGTATCATCATGTGTTTCTTGTGTCGGAAACCAAACGGTGGATGGTGATTCAGCAGGGGATGAATAACGATACCGGATACGCCCGTCGTTACCATTGGTTATCAGAGGATGTTAATAATTTTGTTTGTGATCCTCACACTGCGATCATCGGGGAAGATCGACAAGAAAACGTACTTGACATGACCGCGAAACAAAGCACCACTGCCCAGAAAATCTCTGTCGATCTGATCAATGATAATCCAGTACATCTTAGAGAAGACTGGGCGATTGTTACAAAACATAAGAACCAGACAACATTAGATACTTGGTCTTGGCATCATCGGAGCAGTGCTCTCTTACCTCGTCTGGATATGCCACGGTCGATTAATTGGGCGAGGATGAAGCAGATTTATGATATCCATCCAACAAGTTATGAGGAGCTTCTCGCGATGAATGGGGTCGGTCCGATGGCTATTCGTGCTTTGGCACTTATCTCGGATCTCCTCTATGGTGGACGACCTTCTTGGGAGGATCCGATTCGCTACACATTTGCCCATGGGGGGAAAGACGGTGTACCTCACCCGGTTGACCTTCCGACCTACGCAAGGTCGATACAGATCCTGGGAGATGCTCTGGAACAAGCAAAAATCGGTAAACGGGAGAAGCTTGACGCGTTGAAACGATTAGGAAATGTCACACCCCCTCTTCCGATTCATCCCATGGTTCTTACTTCGTAAAACTTTTTTTCTGAAGTTACGTCTATATTCACCACTGAATTCGTACATCCGAGCGCATTCTTGGACTGGGAAAATTTTCTTCCTATTACTGGTATCATCATCCTCATTTATTTTCTCTAGAGGTTTAAACAAGAGAAAATTCTATGTGTGTTTTTTCTATCATTACCCATCCTAATTTCAAAGAAAATCCTTTTTGTTTTATCTGATTCATTGTTGAGGTAGTTTTATAAGCCCTTTTCTGTATTTTATTATTGTTATTCTCTTTGGGGGATATATCGTGAAAAAGAAATTGGTGAGCCTATCTGCATGTATTTTGTTAATTGGTATAAGTTATGTAAGTGTAACAGGAAATCAAGCATACGATCCAGTAAGAGCAGAAACTCCAACATCTGAGACTCTCTGCCATAGTCTTCTAAAAGTGCAGGATGCACGACAGGTTGCTTCTATCTTTATTAAAGGAGGATTCGATGTGTTCGTGAATACTATCACTGATGATTCTTTTGAATTGGTTGTAAAACCAGGTGTCTTTAAAAAATTACAAACACAAGGATATCACCTTGAGTTACTCTCGCAAGGAAGACCATTTCGTGACATTCAAGCAGAGCAGATGATCCTGGAACCATTACTACCAGCAGGATACATCGATTACCCTGCAATGGTTGATGTGTTGTATACCTATGAAAGTCAGTATCCTTCTATCTGCAAGGTCTATGACCTCACGACATGGTACGGCCTTTCCCCAACGTATGAAGGCAGGCATCTCTATGCCATAAAAATCTCAGATAACGTCGCAACGGATGAGGATGAACCAAATTTCCTTATGGTCGGTGCTCATCATGCCAGAGAAGTCGTCACCCCGGTCATCTGTAACAATTCAATACAACAATTCACAACCCAGTATGGAATCGACCCAGACATCACTGCAGCGGTTGACAATTACGAAATCTGGATATCTCCTATTTGGAATCCAGATGGATATGTCTACATGTTCAACTATGATAACTACTGGCGGAAGAACCGAGCTCCCCCTGATGGTGTCGATTTGAATCGTAATTATCCCTTTGGCTGGAATTCCGCTGGCGGAGGAAGTACAAATCCCTATGATGAAACCTACAAAGGACCCAGTGCAGCCTCTGAACCAGAAACACAGACCATGATGACATTCGGAAACGACCGACATTTTGCCAAAGTCCTTGATTACCATTCCTATGGCCGCGAGGTATTGTACGGGTACCTCTCCCTGTCCCATCCCTTTACCAGCTTTCTGCAATCAGAAGGAATACGTCTTGCGTATGCTGTTGGGTACAGCGGATCGACCCGTCTAGCCAGCGCAGATGGTGAAAACTATCAATGGCATCTGGCCTATAACGGATCGTATGCGAACCTCATCGAAACCCATACTTCCTTCCAGCCAACCTATGCTAGTGCTCTCAGTGAAGCAGCATTGGTCTGGCCAGGGACCCTGTGGGAGTTGCAACGGGAAATATCCATTAGCGGCCATGTGACAGATCATGCGACCGGCGCACCATTAGTAGCGACGATAACGCTTGAAGGAGTCACCTTTACAAACGAGGAGCATTACATGAGTGAACCACGGTTCGGTAGATACCATTTGTTCCTTCCTCCCGGAACCTATAATGTGAATTTCTCTGCACAAGGGTACAGGTCTCAGATTCATCAAGTTAACATCACGTTGTCCAGCGCGGAAATCCTTGAAGTTCCCCTCACCCGTCCCAATTCACCACCCTGCCCACCGATCATCGACGGCACGACAACTGGTTTTACTGGAAAGCTATACGAATATTGTTTTTCAACCAACGATCCCGATAACAACGATGTCGAATATTTCGTCGACTGGGATGATGGGTCAAATTCCTCTTGGATAGGCCCCTTTGAGTCGGGGCAGGAGGTAACCGTGGTACGCTACTGGACTACGGCAGGCACTTTTCAGGTCAAAGTCAAGGCAAGGGATCCCCTTCATGAAGAAAGCACCTGGTCTTCTCCCTTAGATGTGAATATTTTTACTCTCACTCGATCAACGATGTTTGGTCTTATCAGCGAGAAGAACGAGACAGAGGACTATATCAGTTGCAACGCGAAGTTCCTCGTTATCCTTCCTTCCACGCTGCGTCTGTATCGTTCTGATGAGAGCATCATGATTTCAAAAAGCTCAATGAGGGGGTTCGTCGGAGAACGATTCGTATTTGGAAAGTTTAATGCCGTGGTCCTAACATAAGGCCAAAGAGATATCAACACTTGACCGTCTTGGAAGGAAACAGACGCTAGCACTTCAAACGGTCGGATGTTGATAGATACATCCACTTTCTTTTTTTATAGGAGGACGAAGTGTATTTATATATGGGAATCGTATTATTTTATCTAAGGAGGCTTACGTATTTCATCGAAAATTGTTTCTACTGTTAAAATCCTGTGTATCGCGGGTCTAACGTTTTGTCTTGTTTTCCAAGGGTTGTTTGGTACGGTACGTTTATCACCCGCGATGTCATCCTCAGCACTTCCCTTTGTCTCAAAGATATCAAAGGAAATCGAAATACCACCTGGTTCTGATTACTATCTCCAGTTTCATGCGCAGAACAATACATTGCAATCAAAAATCATTGAACCAACAACAAGTGGGCTTTCTGAGAACGTTATCGCAGCGATTGTGAAATCACCACGCTGGATCCAGTCAAGACTCACCAGTCAGTTCCATAGCCTTGACGACCCGGAGAGTTATGCAGATGTCTTACGAAATGTAAGTAAAACCTATGCGGATGAGATAGCGTTTTCCATCGCATGCTGCCCAGTTGGCAGGGTTCCTTCCGCTGCTCTTTTGAAAGAAAACGCTAAAGCGTTGTATGACCATGATCAATGGATAGCGTATGCTGACATCATCGACTATGACGAGGGAACCGATGAGTATTTCTCAACGATACAATACCGAGTCCTAGAGGATGGTGTGGAGCAGCAGTATGAACTTCCCTCTGAGATCTATTACTGGTACGTGGTGCATCCCAAGATCACCAACGAAGACATCGATGCAGTCTACGGACCGTTATGGCGCAACTATCTTTTTGACCATAATGACCTGGGATATCCCTTACTTAAAGAGAAACTCTCTACTATCCAGTACCTCTGGGACTGTGAATCGTATTATCAACCAGGATCTCGTTTATGGAGCAGGTGTATCGAAGAGCATCCGACAGCAATTGAAGCGGTGAGCTATTGGATCGGTAAAACAGTCCCCTACCCTGCGTTTGGCGATAGACCTGTGCAGGCTAGTGTGATTGCCCATGAGCATAACGGCTGGTGCGGGGAGCTACAGAAGATAGCAATCGCTGCGCTACGCACAGCCCTTGTTCCCTCCATTGCTACAAGCAACGTTGGGGAAGATCATGTCTGGCGGGAGTTCTATGAACAAGGCTGGCATGAGAACGACAACTGGTGGAGTGATACAGGTGGAGCGGTGGACCAACCTGATGTGTATGCCTACGGGTGGGGAAAGAACATGTCAGCGATCTATCAATGGCGTGGTGATGGCACCATTCTTCATGACACCGCACGCTATATCCATGAGGAAGACCGTATCACCGTTGATTTCCAGGTCACCGACCTGTTCAAACAACCTGTTGACGGTGCACGAGTCATTGTCCTGGTGAAAGGATTGAAGGATATCACGTATTATAAGAACCTTGTCTGGGAGCGGATTCAAAGCATCTGGGATAAACTCCCTGAAATCCTCAAAGGAAGACTCCTCACCGCTCTGTTTAGCAGGGTCCAGGAGCGACTGCATCAGATCCCCGATGTCATCGATGGGGTCACGATTACTACTTGGAATTATACCGATTCGGATGGATGGTGTAGTTTTGAGCTGGGGAAAAACCTTGATTATATTTTTTTAATCCAGGAGGGTAACCTGAAAAACCCCTGGCAGCTCGCACGACATAACATCCTGCGGAGTCTGAAGACCGGGGTCGATAAACAATTCATCATCACCTTATGTGATGTCTCCCATAAGCCTCAACAAATCACCAAGGAGACGTTACCTTCAGGTGATTGTCAATTTTATCTTCATATGTCCTGTAAAGGATATCAACTGCAGAAACATTTTTTTAACGACGGGATCGGCAGACATGAGTCTAGAGTGGATTTAGAATGCTTTTTTGTTGACCCGGAGAACTTCGAACGCTACAAACAAGGAGAATCATTTGTCTGTTATAATTATATAGATAATCCGGGTGCGACGTTCACTGGGTGGACCGTTCCTCAAGACTGGTATGTGGTCTTCCGGAATACGAATCGTCAAACCCATGTCATTCTTGATGTTACTCTTGAGGTTTCTGTTCAGACCACCACAGAACATGTGCAGATCGTCACCCCGGATACTGTTCTTTTCGAGACCCCTGTTGTGAATGTTGGTGATATGGTGTTGCTGTCTGGCGTTGCCTCAACAGACCTGGTGTTTCTCTGCTTTGATGAGAACCCTACGGTGATCGAATGCCCTGTGGTTGACGGGGAATGGGGATACGCATGGGACACTTCTGGAGAAACCCTAGGCAGTCATTTGATTACGGCTCTGACACCGGGGAACATCACCGATGAACGATCGATTCTTTTGATTGATGCACTCCCACCAATGCTTTCTGTTGAGAATCCCGTTGAGGATGCTGTTCTTGAGCGAGGTATCTTCTCGATTTTGGGGTCTAGCTCAGATAATCTTGGCATGGCATATGTCGAGGTTTCCCTGAACAACATCACGAAAACAGCTGTTGGGACGACTATGTGGAATCTCTCTTGGGATCTGAGCCAGTATCCGCTTGGTGATTATGTTCTCTTTGTAAAAGCAGTTGATACTCAGGGTCTGGTTTGTCTTCAAACACGATCGTTTGTTCTTAATGAAAGTGGACAGAGCTGGGGGCCTCAAATCAACTCCATGTCATACACCCCAGCAAATCCTACCAATACAAGTAATATAATTATCTATGCAAACGTGACGTCAACAGGTCCCTTTGCCATCAGAGGCATCACGCTGTACTGTGATGATGGGACCGATACGGTCGCCTATGAGATGTATTGTTATGGGGATTTCCCAGTACAATCCCGCCATGAGGAAGATCCCTTGTTCAATGAGTCCAACGCCCCTGTCTATGGTGTTGAACTTGGTCAATTTCCCTCCGGTCAGACCATCGGGTTCTGGATTGTCGCAACTGACACCGCTGGTAACAGCATACAATCCGAGGGTGATTCGTTCACCATCTCCTAAAAAACCTTTTTTCAGATTTTTGATAACTTTTAAAAGAGGATGCAGCATCCCTGTTACTGATTAGTTATTGTGGGGAATGAATCATGAGTCCAATCGATAAACCTCGGAAGCGGGTGGATAATCCACCGCAAAATCTAAAAAAATCATCACGGAAATGGGTGTACCTTGCATTGATATTCATCGTTATTGTGATCGCTGTTGTCGCAGTCGTAGTATCTCAGAATCTTTTGTCAAAACCAAATAATAATGAACCTGAAGGAAATCCCGTCGTACTCTTTGATACAGACTATGGAACATTTAAGGTAGAATTGTTCCAGGATAAAATGCCGCAGACCGTCGATAATTTTGTAAAACTGGTAAATGATGGGTTTTACAATGGAGTGATCTTTCATAGAATTAAAGATGACTTTATGATTCAAGCTGGTCGAGAAACACCAGATGGAACTGTAAAAACGAGCCCCTATGGAAATATTCAATTTGAAACAAGTGATGTATCGCATGTGGATGGAGCGATTTCTATGGCAAGCACCGCAGCACAAGTCGGAGGATCCGCCGAGTTTTTCATTTGCGATGGAGCTCAGACGTTTCTTGATGGGAACTATGCAGCTTTTGGAGTAGTTATCGAAGGAATGGATGTTGTACGAACAATCGCTGCCTCTCCAAATGATGGTAGTTTAGAACCAAATCCTGGTGGAGGTAAACCACTTACTGATATTGTCATTAATAACATCATCATCATAAACTCATAAAGAGGAGTGAAAACGAAATGGGGAACAGAAAAGCGATTTTTGAGACAAACAAAGGCAAATTTACACTAGAACTCTTCGAAGATAAAGTACCACTTACCACAGCGAATTTCATTAAACTGGTGAACCAAGGGTTCTACAATGGGTTGATTTTCCATCGGGTCATCCCGCAGTTCATGATCCAAGGAGGATGTCCGAAGGGAAACGGCACCAGTGGCCCTGGGTATACGATTAAAGATGAGTTTCATAAGGACCTCAGTAACGTTCGGGGTACCATTGCGATGGCGAACCGAGGTCCCGACACCGGTGGGAGTCAATGGTTCATTAATGTGATCGATAATTGTTACCTTGATTTCGATAAGAAACCGTATTCCAGTGCACATCCCGTATTCGGAAAGGTCATCGAGGGGATGGATGTCGTTGACCTGATTTCCAATGCTAAGACTGACGCGAACGATAAACCGGTTCAGGATGTCCGGATTAATAAGGTTACGATCTCAGGGTAAGATGGGTGGTTCGTATGCCGGTTCTTTCTGATTCAGACATCCAGCAGGCTCTGGAGCAAGGGATTCTTGGAATCGAGCCTTTCGTGTCGAAAAATTTGACTCCGAATGGGTATGATCTTTCTATCGAAGAAGTCTTCATCCGGAAGATCAATCAGCATGTCACGGAAGGTGTCGCGGTGATTCCACCCTTGACGTGGTTTGCGATCAGTACAAAGGAGTTTGTCAAGATGGGCCCGCAGATAACCTCTCAATTGTGGATCCGGTCGAGTTATGCTCGGAAAGGAATCCTGGCGAGTTTCGGGAAGGTCGATGCCGGTTTTCATGGAACATTGACCTTTGGTTGTTTTAATGCAAGTGATAAGGATGTGGAGATTCCGATTGGTGATCGGTTTTGCCAGATTGTGTTTGAGAACCTTTCATGTGTTCCAAAGGCGTTGTATCATGAACGGTCTGGGACGTATCAGAATCAGCGTGGTGTGACGTTACAGCGGTGATTTCTCCTAATTTAAAGATATATATATGTATATATTTTATTACTAGTTTAGATTATCAAATTTCTAAAAAGAAGAAAAAATAACGGTTTCTTACCAACCCAGGAGAAGTCTTAGGATTGGGAACGCATAAGGAAATCGCTGGAAGAATCGCTCAAGCAAAGAAAGAACTGGCGAGTTATAGGAGAACGGGATCTTCACTGAAAGTATGCCCCAGTCGCTCTCCGCATCATGGATATCCTTTGCTTTTACTCTCACCGTATATGTCCCTTTCTCAGTCCAATTATGCACCGCTGATCCTTGTAACCCAGAACTGTACGGACCAAGCCATCCGCTTGAGGTGTTATCTCCCCAATCAACAAAATAGAACAGCGCATCGAGATTAGGGTCTGTTGCCATAAACGTATACTTGTATATCGAGAGGGGTTTTCCCTTTGCAGGTCCCTGGACATCTGGTATGTCTGGAGGAACATTCGATCCGCCAATCAACGCCCATGTCGTATCTCTTACGGTCATCTGCTCTGCATCGGTGACCGATAAGACCACTGTGTAATTCCCTTCGTTTGAATAACAATGGGTCGGGTTCTGTTCATCAGCGGTGTTCCCATCACCAAATGCCCAGTGATATTCATACGGTGGGTTCCCGTTATCCGCAGATCCGGTAAATTGAATAACCTCTCCAGGTGCACCAAAATACGGGCCATGCGCATCAACATTAAATCCAAGAATAGTAAAATCAGCTTCCGAAATCGCAGACACAGAATCCTGGGACGTCGTCACCACAACCTTAATCCGGCAATGCTCAGAACCACCAGAACCAATTAACCATTGATACCGTCCATTATTCGGAACATCAGTGGTTATTGATTCCCAGGGACCTGATATACCGTTGCGGGAGAGAAGAATATCGACCGTCGACTCACCTTGAGCGGCAGGGACGGCAGAAAGCCAGCGGATAGTACGAATGGTTCCACTTCTGAATACCTCCCCACCATTCGGTGATTGCACCAACACAGTAAGGGCACTTGGGGCAACCCAGGGTGAAAATGCTTTAAAGACATTATGGTCATTCGGCCAACTCCCTGAATCAGCTATCACTGCGACATCCTCACGACCATCATGGTCAAAATCACCATCCACGAGAAATTCGGAGATATCACCGGGGGAGGACATGGAAAATGTACCATCAAGGATCCAATTTCCTGTTCCATCACCAAGATACGCATACCCTGATGGGCCGATGTAACCGACGATATCAAGATTTCCATCACCGTCAACATCACCGAATTGCGGAGAATACGCACCAGTTGTGGGCAGACCATTGGATGCGGATTCCCAGTTATTGTTCTCTGTGTTGTATATGAAGCATTGAATCCCGGTGGAGCCAGTGCCTAGTACAAGATCATCCCATCCGTCTTTGTTCATATCTCGACAATCAAGACCGTTCCAGAGTCCCCCCGGCAATCCATTTTGCGTTAAGGTAAAATTAAAAGTACCATCCCCAAAGTAGACATGGGTACCCTCACGATTGCCTGCAAAATCAGGGATTCCATCCGCGTTAAAATCACCGATTTCTAAGTCGTTGTTATTATTTCCATCGGTGATACACCATCGCTGTATCCAGGTTCCATTACCATGATTTTCATACACATGATATCCGTTGCCATATCCAAAGGATTGAGATACAAGATCAAGACGTCCATTACAATCAAAATCAGCAAGAGCAGTTTCAAACATTCCCCAGGTTTCTCCACCCGTTCCAAGTCCCGTCGCCCAAGGAATCCAATTCGTACCGGTTCCATCTCCAAGAGCAGCCCCAATTAACGTATCCCCAAATCCAGGTATATCACTGTAATCATGATGAATGCCCCAGACAACATCAAGATTCCCATCCAAGTCCAGGTCACCTGCTTCAATCCCGCCATATCCAAAATCCCCGACTTGGTACACTGACCAACCCCCTTCACCATTATTGAACCACACCATGATTCCATGTTGATCGGTATTAATATACGGATTTCCGTGATCGCCGACACTGATAAAATCTGGATTCCCATCATTGTTCATATCTGCCAATTCCAGCTCAGTGTTCCCTCCTTCCATTGTCGGAGGAATCAGACCAGTAGATTTCTCAACAAAGGAAATGGTTCGTGAATGCAGCGTTGTTTCGTTTCCTTTGGTGATATTGTTCTCAGAAAACGAAGGCATTGATGAAAAGATTAATACAACAATCAGAAGAAAAATCAAAGTAATTTTATTTTTTTTATTTTTCATTCTTTGTATCCCCATTCCTAAAATAAAGTCTAAAACGTATTTAAATGTTATCTACTACTCCTGTATTACAGAGGTATTTTGTAGCCATTCATTTTAGAATTGCTGATTCAAAGATCCCTACAAAAAACGATGAACCGATGAATCCGAAACGATACTCTTTGGATATTGCAACCGGTACTCCAAAATTAACAAGAGTCTCTGCGGGGACACAAAGTAAGAGATTTGTTAGAAAGATTTTAAGATCTTCAGTTTCACTCTGGTTCCTAAAGGTTCCAAGAAGAATGGTTTTTTTCAGTTCAACGATCTGAATATTCCACAATGCTGTATTACTTTCTTGCCCAAATACGTCCTTTGCCTTTACTTGAATCAGATATGTTCCAACAGTATTCCATGCGTGAGATACTTGTACTAACTCTCCTGAGTCATATGGACCGATCCATCCCGAGGTGTTTCCATCATCCCAACCAATCATGAAGTAGAACTGATCTGCTTGGGGGTCAGTAATAGAAAACGTGAAATTATAGAGTAGTTTTACTCTTCCAACCGTGGGGCCGGTGATGATTGGTGATTCCGGTGGTTGATCCTCAAAAATTGTGATGGAATGTGGTTCAGACCAGTCACTTTCACCTCCTGATCCCTGTACTCGTGCTCGAACATCATAGATACCACAACGTCTCCAGGTATGCGATGCTGAGATAACCGAACCTGAGGAGTACGGACCAAGCCAATCAGTCATGTTTTCGTCTCCCCAGTCCCATTGACAGTAGAATGAATCTCCGTTGGGATCTGTGATTGGGTCTGTGGTAAATGTATAGGAGATGTTAATGAATCCCTCGTCAGGACCATGGATTACTGGTGGCGGTGGTGGGTTACTTACGACTAGAATAATATGCATTTTTGTTGCAGTTAATCCCATGTCATCGGTGACCCTTAGAGTGACGGGGTGCTCCCCATGTGAAGTCCATAGATGTGTTGTGGTTGGAAGAAAAGAAGACTCATCATAGATGCTATCATTGTCCCAATCCCATTCATAGAGGGTTATGTATCCATCATCATCGACACTTGTTGAAGCATTAAAGAAAATTATTTCTCCAGGATGGGGGGTTGATGGTG
Source organism: uncultured Thermoplasmatales archaeon (assembly GCA_964558215.1). GTDB lineage: Archaea > Thermoplasmatota > E2 > DHVEG-1 > DHVEG-1 > SM1-50. Next base: position 1,215 of record CAZLDE010000001.1, on the reverse strand, counting down.
TCCAAGTGTAGTTCGCCCGTGGGTGCAAAGACCAGTTTGAGGTGTTATAGGGAAACGTGAGTGCATCAACTTCAATTCCACCGGCAAAAGGACCAACGATGGTACATTGACCCGTTGCTACATCACAAATCAACAACGCAGATGGTGACCCGTCGTTGAAATACCCAGCGATGTAGAGGATATCATCGTCTCGATCAAAACAGCAGTCTTGTGCATAAATGAAGCCATATCCCATAGACCCCACTGCTGTACACGCACCGGTATCTAGGTTGATGGAATACAACGTGCTGTAGCCGGTCCAGACCACGTCATATCCATACAACCCCCCGTAAAGATTACAGGAAATACCGATAATAGTGTTTGGAACATTTAATGCTCCAATAATGCTGCTTTCACCTGTGGTGACATTTACAAGATACAAGTATATTGCATCGCATCCATACCAACACTCTGTCCATGGATTAAAAGTCAGACTGTTTAACCCAATACTTGGCGCAACGAACACTTGATATCCATCATAAAAAATCTGATAGATTCCGCCAGCAAAATCAACTGCGTACCAGTTCCCTTCCAAATCGATGTCAGAGCCAGAAGCAAACGTTGGAAAAATACATGGTGCGAGATATCCCTGAGAAGAAAACCAGTAATTTTCGGGGCTGACTGCACAACCATAAAATTCAGCGATGTCACGTTGTTGATTTTGTGTTGCTACTTTCGTATCTCCAGCTATTAGGGACTGCCAAGTAGCTGACGCTCTCTTATCTAGAACTGGTTGTGATTCTTGTAAATCGGGTGGTACTGTTTCAGTCGATGCAATCAAACTAGTTCCAATGAACAAGAAGATGAGGCCCCAAGCGAGTATCTTTCCAAAGATGTCATGTGACATTTTCCTCACACTCAATCAAGCCCCTTCCCCGCAGTATGAAGAAGAAACCATAGAATTGGAAAGGAACCGGGAAAGTGTGTCAACAACCATTCAACAAACGATACAACAAAGACACTAAAAATATAGGGGATTTGCACAGAAAGTTTTCCCCAACCGCTCTCCGCTCCCCAAACATCTTTAGCTTTAACTTTTATAACAAATGTTCCATTCTGGCTCCATTTGTGAGATGCCGATATTTGTTCACCAGAGTCATAAAGACCACACCATCCACTTGTTATGTTATCCCCCCAGTCAATATAGTAATAGACATTATCATTTTCTATATCGGT